>CAZZZQ010000660.1:1953-2415 GCA_964658405.1 uncultured Sphingomonas sp. | reverse complement strand
GACCCAGGTGCGCTGGTAGTGGAGCCGACGCCCAAGTTCAGTGGCCTTCGCCTGGGGAACGCCGCGTCGGTGCACGGGGTCATCGAGCTTGAAGCGAAGCCAGGACGTCATCGTGCCGGAGATGGTCTTGCCGGACTTCATCGGCTTGCTGATCTTCTGAGCGGTCAGGAAGCAGGGCGCGATGAGGTAGACCCCGAACATCGGCCAGGTGGCGGTGAAGTGGGTCAGAGTGATCAAGGGCGCAAGGATGATCGCGTAGATGATGCCGAGCCCGGCCAGGGTGGCGAGGATCGCAATGAGCTGGTCCTCCCCGAGCCCTCGCTTGAGGGGGATGGCGATGTCGTTGATGGAGCGGATGCGCTTCCTGATCTTCGCCACCGAGGTGTAGTTGGCGACCGTGATCTGAGTGGCGAGGGGTTGGGGCTCGTCGGCCATCAGAGGTTGCCTCCAGGGTTAAGTGGG
>CAZZZQ010000660.1:0-1943 GCA_964658405.1 uncultured Sphingomonas sp. | reverse complement strand
CCTCGTCGCGTCGATTGCGGGAAGGGTCAGTGGAACCAACCGACCACAGTGGTCAGGGCCGTGTTGAAGAGGCCCGCGAGGGTCGAGGTCATGAGGCTGGGGTTCGAGATGAAGGCGCAGATCAGCGCGGCGCCGACGAAGACCATGAGGGCCTTCATGAGCTTGCCGCCCGACCTGATCCAGGTGATGACCGCCAGGACGGCCGCCACGACACCGATACCGGTCAGAAGTCCGGGGGAGAAAGGCATTTGCACTCCAGGGTTCAGGGGTGGCGGCCGAAGCCGTATCACCCGAGAGGTGGGATGCAGCCTTGCTTGGTATGGCTTGCGCGACCGTTGGCAAGAGCTGCGAAGAACGGGTTGTTCTCCTGCTTCGAGTCAAGTCGAAATCGCCTTCAAATTGGGGCCCGGAAACCCTGATCTCTGACACGGTTGTGCCCGTTTTCAGTGGCCATTAGCACTCGGAGAGGTGGTCTTCTCCGGAGCGGCAGGCGTGGGGCTCGGCGTGGTCCACAGGTTGGCCTTCTGGCCGGTCTGCGCGGCGGGAATGTCGGAGCCTGAACCGCCGCCGACATTGGCCTGCTGCGCCACCGGAGTCGGCTCGCCGGTGACGAACCACTGGGAGCCTTCGCGCTTGAGGTCGACGTTGTACCAGGCGGTGAGCTGGGCCGTCGAGCCTGCGACAGTCCACGTGACGGAGGCGGAGGCTGTGTAGGTCTGCCCCGAGACGATCTTGTTGCCGTTGGGCAGGGGCAGGTGCACCTCGTTGATCGTCGGTGCCGGAGTGGAGTCGAAAGCGCCGCCGAGGCCGACGAGCTGCGCGTCGCTCGTGGCGTACTGCTTCAACGTGGCCTGGTCGCTAGCGCCCCATGCGGCGAAGAAGCCGGGGAAGAACGTGTTCTGGAGGTCGGCCGAGGTGGCCTGGTCCTCGCTGACGGCATTGCCCGAGCCTGAGGTCTGCTGCTGAAGGGTGGGTGCGCCCGTGCGGGGCGCGCACGCGACAGGCACGGGGTTGGCGGTCAGCGAGAAGGCATAGGACGTCGCCGACGAGAAGCCCTTGGGGTGGTACGCGTAGATCGGGAGAGAGACGCAGCGCCAAGTGCCGTCCTGAATCTGGTAGCTCGCGTCGACCCAGGCGTGATTGGCGTCGATAACGGTCGGCTGCGGATTGACCGTCGAGTAGAGGACCTCCTGCTTGCCCTGTCCGTTCCATCCGGCACTGGCGTCGATGCCGCGCGAGAGGTACTGGCTGAGTAGGACGCTGCGCTGCGCCGTCTGGTCGGACGAGTCCCACGTGCCCCAGACGCGAACGACCTGACCCGACCACATGACGGCCTGCCCGGTGGGGAACTGCGAGCCCTTCGCTTTGAGCGCGGCGGCGACGGCGGTGTTGATGTCCGAGGATGAGGCCTTGCCGGATGAGATGGCGACGGCGGTGAGCGCCAGGACGGGCGACGCGATAAGCGCGACGGTCAGAAGGGCCCACTTCCTACGGCTGCCGCCGTAACGCTGGCCGAGGGTGATGCCCTCTTTCCTCTTGACGGCCTTCTGGTGGACTTCGGCCTGCTGCCTCTCCTTGCGCGTCGGCTTGGACGCCTTGGCCCGAGCGGCCTCCTGCTTGGCCGCCTTCAGTTCAGCCTTCGTCGGCTTCGCGCTGGAACCCTTGCCGATGCTCTTGTTTCGGCGTCGGGACGAAGGCGCTTCGGTCGCAGGGTTGAACGAAGGCGCCGCCTGCTCGATCCGGGGCTCGGCCGGGGGTGCATCCCACTGGCGGGGATCGCTGGCCTGGGGCTGCTCATCGGGGCGGTCGTTGGAGCCGAAGGCCGAGCCGAAGGGGTCGTTGCCGAAAGCTGACATGGATGAAGTCTCCTAGAAGTGGTGTCTTTAGTATAGCAAGTTGCGACAGCATTACCGCTTGGGCGCAACCGTGAGGCGCCTGGGCTG
>CAZZZQ010000659.1:0-2420 GCA_964658405.1 uncultured Sphingomonas sp. | reverse complement strand
CTTCTTCCTTGCAGTCATGATGGCGCTACACGCAAAGGACTACTACGTCTCGCCCATCTACCCCATCCTCTTCGCAGCGGGCGGCCTCGCATGGGAAGACCACTACGCACGCAGCAAACGCGTCCTGCAGAATCGCGTCTTCGCCTTCCCCATCCTCGAGACCATCCTGCTCGTAGCCGCCGCAATCCTCCTGCCCCTGAGCTTTCCCGTAAGCTCGCCGCAGCAGTGGCTCAGCTACACGAACGCGCTGCATCTCCACAACGCAAACTCCGAAAACGCCTCCAGCGGACCGATGCCCCAGTTCTACGCCGACCGCTTCGGCTGGCAGGAGGAGGTCGATCAGGTCACCCGCGCCTACCAGGCCCTCTCGCCCGCAGACCAGGCGAAGGTGGGCATCCTCTGCAGTAACTACGGCGAGGCGGGTGCGATCAACTTTCTTGGCCACGGCCTGCCCGTCGCCATCAGCGGCCAGAATACCTACTGGCTCTGGGGACCGCACGGGTACACCGGAGAGGTCATGATCGCAATCAACTCCGCCACACCGGACGAGATGCGCAAGAGCTATGACTCCGTCGAGATCGTAGGCCGCATGGATCACCCCTATGCCATGCCCTTCGAGCATCGCAACATCTACCTCGTCCGCGGACGCCACAAGAACCTCACTGCGGACTGGGCCGACTTCAAGCACTACATCTAGCCGGCTCCGCTATACTGCGCCGTATGGCCACGACCGCCGTCAAGCCAAGCGACCCGTCTCTCGCCGAAGCACTGCGGCTCGCCGCCCTCTTCGCAGTGATCAAGATCCTCCTCCACGTAGCCGCCAATCTCTGGCAGACTCACCTTGGCTATCAATACTTTGCCGATGAGATGTACTTCCTGGTCTGCGGCCGGCACCTCGCGTGGGGCTACGTCGATCACGGCCCAGTCGTTGCCCTGCAGGCGAGGCTGGCCGAGACGTTCTTCGGCGCGTCCCTGAACGGCATTCGAATCTTCTCGACTCTCGCCGGTGCCGCTCGCATCGTCCTCACCGGCTTGCTCGCATGGGCGCTGGGTGGCCGCAGAACCGCACAGATCCTGGCCATGATCTGCATCCTCTTCGCCCCCGTCTACCTCATGCTCGACGGCTACCTTTCGATGAACTCTTTCGAGTCGATCTTCTGGATGGGGATCCTGCTCTGCGTCGTCCTCATCCTCCGCGGCGCGAGCCGGCACCTCTGGCTCTTCGTCGGTCTGCTCAGCGGCATCGGTCTCCTCAACAAGCCATCGATGATCTTCTTCCTCGTAGCACTGACAGCCGCTCTCGCCGTCTCACCACAACGACACACTCTGCGCGATCGTAGCGTGATCTACGCAGTCCTCCTCGCCTTCGTCATCACCCTTCCCAACCTCGCATGGCAGGTTCACCATCACTGGCCCACGCTCGAATTCCTGCGCAACAGCAACCATGGCAATCGCGGTGCCCACGCAGCCGTCCTCCCCTTCCTGATCGACCAGGTCCTCATCCTGCAGTCGCTCAGCGTCGTCGTCTGGTGCGCCGGACTCGGCTGGCTCCTGCTCGATCGCCGGGCAAGGCAATGGCGCTGGCTCGGCCTGACCTACCTCTTCCTGCTCGCGATCATGCTGCTGCTCCACGCGAAGAGCTACTACGTTGCTCCCATCTATCCCATGCTCTTCGCCGCGGGCGGAATCGCCTGGGAGCAGCACTTCAGCGGCAGCCGTCGCAGCATCATTCCGCTCACCCTCGCCGCAGCCATCGCGGTCATCGGTATCATTTTTATCCCCGCCTCAATCCCGATCCTGAGCCCCGCAGCCTTCATCTGCTCCCAGAAAGCCCTGCACCAATATCCAGCGCACGGCTACCCTGTAAACCGGAACCTGCTCGCAATCCCTCAGGGCTACGCGGACCGCCTCGGCTGGACCGAAGAGGCCGATCAGGTCACCCATATCTACGCCGCGCTTCCCCAGGGCCAGCCCGTAACAATCTTCTCGATGAACTACACCGAGGCGAGCGCCCTCAACATCCTCAGCCACGATCTCCCGCAAGTCATCAGCGCGCACAACAACTACTTCCTCTGGGGGGCGGACGATCCGTCACTCGACCGGATGCTCGTCCTCGGCGGCAGCCCCGGAACGCTCCGCGCCCTCTACGAAAGCGTGGAGCCCGTCGGCACGGTCGACCGTCACAACTCCATGCCCTCCGAGCCGATCTATCTCGTAAGCGGCAGACGCCTGACTCCGACCGCCGAGTGGCTCAGCCTCAAACGCTTCCAGTAGCCGCCGCGCCGCTGTGCTAACCTCCATCCAAACCCATGTCAGATCGTTCCCACGAACTTCCCCGCGTCCTGAACGCCTCGCACGCGACCTCCATCGTCGTCGGCATCATCATCGGCAGTGGAATCTTCCTCGTCCCGCGCGAGATG
>CAZZZQ010000658.1:1553-2429 GCA_964658405.1 uncultured Sphingomonas sp. | reverse complement strand
CCAGGTGCAACAACTTATCGTGCATCATCAGGCCGCCTACGGCGGGAAGCATGCGGAAACCCCAGATGTAGGCCAGCAGGCTGGGAGCCACGCCGAAGGTGATGACATCGGCTAACGAGTCCAACTCTTTGCCGAAGTCGCTGGTAGTGTTGGTCATCCGCGCGATGCGTCCATCCAGACCGTCGAAGAGGACGGCGAAGCCGATGGCCAATGCGGCGCGATCGAAGTAACCGGGGTCGGCCACAGAACCCTGCACGCTCTGCGTGATGGCGTAATAGCCCGCGGCAATGTTGCCCGCCGTGAAGGCAGAGGGCACGATGTACATTCCGCGGCTGGGCCGACGCTTACCCTTGCTGTCGAGCTTTGCGTCGGCCTGTGCCTCCAAACGGTCCTCTGCGTGTGCCATCAGGACACCACGGCCATCTTCGGGAGGTCTGCTGCGGGAATCTCAGCCAGCACGGTGCTGCCGCCCTTGACGCGCGACCCCATCTTTACCTTCAGATTTGCTTCGGCCGGCATCAGCACGTCCACCCGCGAGCCGAACTTGATCAGTCCTACGCGTTGGCCGCGCTCAACGACATCGCCCACCTTGACGTTGCAGACGATGCGGCGCGCCAGCAGCCCAGCGATCTGCTTGAAGCTGACCTCGTAGCCACCGGCATCGATCGTTACCAGGGTCTGCTCGTTGGTAAGCACTGACTCGGGCTTCATGGCGTTCAGGAAGCCGCCCTCACGAAATTCGACCACCTTGATGGTGCCGGCCACCGGCGAACGATTCACATGCACGTCGAAGACGTTGAGGAAGATGCTGAGGCGCAGGCGGCTTCCGCCTACCGTTTCGATCCACTCGGCCTCGGTGACGACGCCGTCACCCGG
>CAZZZQ010000658.1:0-1543 GCA_964658405.1 uncultured Sphingomonas sp. | reverse complement strand
GACCGCAAGCAGCAGTGGGATCGCTGTCAGCGTGTAGGCAGCCGTGCTGTTGGAGTGATGGGTAAGCTGCCAGAGAATGGCTGCCACCACTCCCAAACCCAATGCGTAGAAATATCCGTCTCGAACCATAGGTCTCTCGATTATAAGGCCCAGAAGTCCCGGAACCGGACCCGCGGCAGGGCTTTCCTGAGGCATCCATGACGTAGCCCCGATGCCCCTCGCGCAGCGAGCACTTCCGCAACGGTTTAGGAGATATCCGGCCAGTAGAGCTGCGCGGATGGCCCCAGACCTAGCCGGCGCATCCGTTCCATCTCATCCTTCAGATGCAGCTTCAGCTTCTTCAGCCGCACCTCTTCCACCTTCTCCAACTCGGTGAGATGGGCTCGCTCCTGCAGCTTTTCGAGGCGACGGGCGTAGAGCCCATGCTCCAACTCCAGTCGTTGCAACGAGGGAAGCATCGCGGGCTCAGGCATAACGCTCGGATTCGTGCTTTGCATGGGGCAAACCTCCGGTCGGATTGGCGTCCAGCGAATCCCCACCGCGTCGCAGCAGGACTCCCGCGGAACGCGCAAACGCTATCACACGGGCTTCCGCGCTGGCAAAGATGTTTTTCCTCAGTCGCCCAGGCAGGACGGGATCAGACTTGCAACTTCAGGTACATCAACACTGCGTCCTCAACCGGATCGCGATAATAGTCGCGGCGTGTGCCGGTCTTCACGAATCCCAACCCGGTATACAAGCTTTGGGCTGCGGCGCCGCCAGCCCGAACTTCCAGCTCGATGGACTGCGCCCCCTGCCGGCTGCACCAGTCCAGGACCGCGGCGCACAAGCTACGTCCGACGCCCGCTCGTCGGGCCTGGGGCGTGACCGCGACGCTTTCCAGCTCTCCCAGGATTTCATCGCCAAGCCGTATCGCCTTGCCGACGGCGAAGCCCACTCCGATCGCTTGATCCTCACTCGTCATCTCGGCGACCAGCAGGCAGCGCTTCAGTGCGTCCTGCGCGGGGAGCAGCATGGCGCGATACTCCGCGATGGGCCAGTGCGGAGCCTGAGGCACAGCTCGCTCGATGGCGAGGATCGCTTCGATATCTCCCGCCTCGGCCGGACGAATCCTCATGCTTCCAATCCGGCGGCCCGACGCGCCAGCCTGGCCTGAATCTCAAAGTCTGTCCGACGCAGATAGTTCGCATCCAGCGTGGCAGCGTCGTCCAGGGCGCCGGCTTCCAGCCGCGTCATTGCAAGCGGCAGCAGGTCGGCTGCGACAGGCTCGGGGACCAGCAAGGTGTGTGCCCCGACCAGAAGCTCCGCGGCCTTCGCCTCGCATACGATCACCTGGGCGTCGCCTGCGATTGACATCACTTCGAGCGCCGACAAGAGCTCTTCACGCTGCGGAACGCCGTCTTTGTAGACACCCAGGTACAGCTCGCCACGCCCGGCATCGAGGGCAGCGTAGACCAACCCATGCCCTCCCGCAGCCTTTGCCAGCAGCTCCAGCCGCGAGACCGCGATCAGTGGTACCGCTGCGGCTTCACTCAGTCCCTTC
>CAZZZQ010000657.1:2148-2446 GCA_964658405.1 uncultured Sphingomonas sp. | reverse complement strand
GACGAGGTGCGCCGCTTCTTCATCGACAATGCCCTGATGTGGTTGCGCGACTATCACGCCGACGGCCTCCGGCTGGACGCCGTACACGAGTTCGTCGATCGCTCCGCCGTCCATTTTATGGAGCAGCTCGCCACCGAGGTCGCCGCCCTCTCCGCACAGCTTGGCCGCCGCCTCGTCCTCATCGCCGAGAGCGACCTCAACGATCCGCGTGTGGTTAAGCCGCAGGACCAGCAGGGCTTCGGCATCGACGCCCAGTGGAGCGACGACTTCCACCACGCCCTCTTCACCGCGCTCCACC
>CAZZZQ010000657.1:0-2138 GCA_964658405.1 uncultured Sphingomonas sp. | reverse complement strand
GAGCGCACCGGCTACTATCAGGATTTCGTCGGCCTCGAGCATCTCGCCAAATCGCTCACCCACGGCTTCGTCTACGATGGCACCTACTCCGCCTATCGCAATCGCTCGCACGGCCGCCCCCTGGAGGCACTCTCCGCACACCACCTCCTCGGCTACATCCAGAACCACGACCAGATCGGCAACCGTGCCACCGGCGATCGCCTGGAGCACATCGTCGGCTTCGACCGCGCCCGCATCGGCGCCGCCCTCGTCCTGATGGCCCCCTTCGTCCCCATGATCTTTCAGGGGGATGAGTTCGCTTCCTCCACGCCCTTCCAGTACTTCGCCCACCATGACGATCCCGACATGGCCCGCGCTGTCTCCGCAGGCCGCAAACGCGAGTTCGCCGCCTTCGGCTGGTCCCCGGAACGCATCCCCGATCCTGAAAGCGCAGAGACCTTCCAGAACTCCAAGCTCCACTGGCAGGAGCGCACCACCGGCGAGCACGCCGCCATGCTGGACTGGTACCGCCAGCTCATCCAGCTCCGCCGCAACACGCCCGATCTCAACGACGGCGATCTCTCCCACCTCCAGGTCGCCTGCGACGCCGAGCGTCAATGGCTCACACTGCAGCGCGGCGCGGTACGAATACTCTGCAACCTCAGCGACACCGAGCAGCAGCTCGAGAGCGCCGGCCGAACCCGCCTCCTGCTCGCCTCCCATGCATCCGTGCAGCTTCGCTCCGGCACCGTGCTGCTGCCGCCAAACTCAGTCGCCATCCTCACTCAAAGCTGAAGCCTGCCCCTAACCGTCGCTCGCTGTGTGTGGTCTGCTATCCATAGCTCACCGACCGAACCAGGCGACACCCACAGCGGCGGCCAACCCGGGTCCGCTGCTGTCACCCGCCTCGAATCTTAAGCGGGAATGAATTTCACCATCCCCCGGTTTAATCATCGGAAAGAGTTGCAATCGAGCCGGTGGGCTTACTAGAATCAAAGAGATTCAGCCAATCCCCCCCGCAGGCGGCCCCCACCCGCCAGACGTGTGTTCTGCGTCCCATTCTTATCGAAACTTTTATCTCGCTGATTCGTATCTCTCTCAGAAATTCCTCGTCTATTCACCCAGCAGATCCCCCATGGATCTGTGTCCGACGCGGAGACGCACGTCAGCTTTTGCATTCCGATCCTGTACGACGGCACGAAATGAGGTTGTGTTTGATGTTGAAAGCATTTTCTATCTCGAAGGCCACGCAGAGAAGCCTGGTATTGCTTCCGGCTCTTTGCCTTCCCGCGTTCTCTTCCTTGACCTTCGCGCAGCCTGCCGCCCCGGCCCAGGCACCCGCTGCTGCCTCCTCCTCCGCGCGCCAGATTGGCACCGTCAAAGCCGTCTCCGGCTCCACCATGACGCTCACCACCGACGCCGGCGAGGCCATTACCGTGACCTTGAGCGACACCGTCCGCGTCGTGCAACTGGCCCCGGGCAGCACCGACCTCAAGGCCGCAACGCCCATCAAAATTACCGATGTCGCCGTGGGTGATCGCGTTCTGGTCACCGGCAAGGCAGGGGACGCCGCCGACCAGCTCACCGCCTCCCGCGTCATCCTGATGAAGTCCACCGACATCGCTCAACAGCACGCGAAAGAGCAGGCCGACTGGCAGCGTCGCGGCAGCGGTGGAATCGTCAACGCCGTGGACCCAGCCAGCTCCGTCCTCACCGTGGCCGAAGGCGCCAGGAAGATCCAGGTCAAGACCACCGCCACCACCCTCTTCCGCCGCTACTCCGGCGACTCCATCAAATTTGAAGACGCGATCCCCGGAACCTTCGCCCAGATCCAGGTCGGCGATCAGCTCCGTGTCCGCGGCGCGAAGTCCGATGATGGAAACTCCGTCACCGCGGAAGAGATCGTCAGCGGATCCTTCCGCAACCTCGCCGGCATCATCGCCACCATCAATACCGCCGACAGCACCATCACTCTTAAAGATCTCGCCACCAAGAAGACAGTGACCGTTAAAGTCACTTCCAACTCGGATCTCCGCCGCCTGCCCGAGCGCGCTGCCGCAATGTTCGCCGCACGCGCCAAGGGGGGCGCCGCAGCCGGTGGCACTCCTGCTGCGAGTCCAGCCGCAGGCGCTGCTCCGGCCGCAGCCCGTGGTCCGGGT
>CAZZZQ010000656.1:0-2447 GCA_964658405.1 uncultured Sphingomonas sp. | reverse complement strand
TATTCTCTGCTGTCAACATCGAGCTACTAGACACCCAGCGTCGCAAGTGGTGGTTTCGCGGTTCTCGACGCGCCTACCTGAACTCGTCAGGTACGACGTAATAGGCGTAAGATACACCATTGGGCACCGACTTCGCAACGTACGAAGTTATGCCAGCTTGGTGATTGACGGGTTTGATATCCACAGAACCACCTGGCACGAGCTTGTTCCAAGCCGTAGCGCAGTGCTCCTCGAACCGGCTCATCTGCTTCACTGGTTGACCCGGATACCAATTCATAAATCGGACCAAGCCGTGCCAGTGCGCGTTTGCATTGGCCTTTTTAAAAAGAAAAATCCCCACAACCGATCTTCGATACGAAGATGCCAATCGGGGCCTACTATCTCCGTATTGATCCGCGCATCCCAAGCCTTTAATTTGTCCAAAGCTTTGATCTCACTCATAGTTGGGTCATTAGACGCGAGCGTTACAAATACGTCCCATTCGTATCTGTTAAGACACGCTTCAAATTCCCTCCTTATTGTCAAGAAGCTCGAGCCTGATACTACCCGCATATGTTCGATAACCCTTGCCTGGAGTTTGTGCCGAGCGCTACACGAGTGCGCGAGATGTCCGTCTGGCCCCTAAGCCATGCTCGTTTGATGTCCGCGGCGTCTGCACGTCCCCTGGTGTGTACGTCAGGGACTCCGCCGCGCCCCATTCTCGCGCCGCGTTGATTCGCATCCCGGCACGTTCGTCTGATGGTTGAGCGCCAAGGAAACTGAGAATGCAATGGCTGCCCCAGCCTGCATCCGGACTTTGACCAGACCGGCGTTTCTAGGACTTCCAGCGTTGGCGAAGCCCTGGAGAAATCAGCCATCTGAAGATCGGGCTCATCCCCTCATCGAGGACATGACTTAACACCCAGGTACGAGGGGATCCGCCGACACGCACGCGCCCAGCATAAAGCGCCAGGTGGTGCATCACTTCTGTGATCTCGGTCGACGTAATGCCATGCCGCAGCGAGTTGCCGACGCACCGACTTCTGTCCGTTGCCCTGACGATCAGTGCAGACAACGCGATGAGGCAGCAGTCGCGCGGCTCAGATTCCTCGCTCTGTTCGCGCGATCGACCGCTCTGGATGAAGGTGCCGGAAGTGGTGACGTCATCGCCGAATGAGGATCGCACCGGTGATCAGCAGTCCGACACCGGTCAGGCGAGGAAGATCGATCGAGCGCTGAGCGAGGCCGAGCCTCCCAACCTGGTCGATCGCCAAGGACCCAAGCATCTGTCCCGTGACGAGGAGCGCGATGAACGTCGCGGCGCCGAGCTTCGGAACGAGAAAGATCGAGAGGCCGATGTAGAGGGCACCGAAGATCCCACCGGTCCACGCCCACCAAGGGATGCGCGCGAGAACAGCCGCTGAGTTCACAGGATCGCGCATAGCCCGCTCGTGCACCCGATCTTCCTGCAGAAGCTGGCGACTTCATCTACCACGTCGAACCGGACGCTATCTTCGACGTCACGAAGGCGCGGCAGGCCGGTTTCGGCGGAATGGTGCGTCGCTCCGACGACGCACTCGTTGCGCATCTCGACGGCATGCGCGGACGGCGCCTCATTCCTTGATCTTGTCGCGGAGGGCCGCGGCTTTCGACCTAAAGATCGAGCAAGCAGAGCGAGCCCGGCCTGTTGGCGATGAAAGCTTCACATCCCTCGATGCCCGCGTGACCGGTGTCGTCCCACAGTTAAAGATGTCCTCCTGGCATGACCCACCTTGCCAAACGGCAGCAGTACGAGAGCGGACCCTGCGGGCTTTTGATGCTCGACCTCGACCAGCCACTAAGTTGCAGGCACTTCCATCGAAAGATGCGCCTCGAGGCCGACGCACTTCGTCCAGCGGACTAAGGGCACACAGGCGCCTCACGCCAGACCATGTAGACCCCGTGCAGCTTGAGACCATCATCCCCCAGCTTATGTCCAGACCTCCGACTGTAGTCGGCCAGCGCCTTTGGGTCGTATCTCTTGTACAGAGCCGAGCCCTTGTCGCCGCGCTTGATCATTCTCTGCATGGTGATCTCGAGGTCGAGAGCATCGTTGTAGGCCATTTTGTCAGCCACGAGGACTAGATGAGCAAACTCGCAAAATGCGTGCTCATATCGTCTTTTTATTAGAGGGCGTGACGTGTATCCTATCATAAACGCATGAAATCGAGGCGCCACGACAATGATCTCCATTGTTGATAAGTATCTTTTCGCGTTATCTCTGCGAAATATATCTCTTCGATCGGCCGCCTTCATCAAAGAACTCCCTGCTTGCGATTGTGAAATTTAGTGTAGTTTGATATATAGTATTTTGCACGCAGCTTATTACGGTTCCCGCTAGGGTCCAAACTCAATCAGCTTGGCCCTGTGATGGCTGCTTCCGACCCCAACCGGGCATTCGACATCCGAGTCGCGGGGGGGGGGGGGGG
>CAZZZQ010000655.1:0-2450 GCA_964658405.1 uncultured Sphingomonas sp. | reverse complement strand
CCTTGCCGGTCGGATTGTTGTTGAAGAGCTTCACCTGTGCGATGGTGGCAGCGCCGACAAAGTTCGTCGAATCATTGAATTGCGGGCAGACCTCCATGCAGATGGTGCAGGAGATGCAGTTCGAAAGCGGGTAGAGCTCTTCCTGCAACTGGGGGAACTGCTTGGGCCCGGCGCCCAGGTCATAGGTCCCGTCGATCGGCACCCAGGCCTTGACTGCCTTCAGGTTTTGGAAGAGGACGCTGCGATCGACCGCGAGGTCGCGCACCACGGGAAACTTCGACAGGGGAGCGAGTGAGATTGGCTGCGTAAGCTTATCCACAAGGGCGGAGCAGGCCATCCGCGCCTTCCCGTTGATCAGCATCGCGCAGGAGCCGCAGATCTCCTCGAGGCAGTTGGCGTCGTAGGTGATCGGGGTCGTCGCGCTGCCCTCTGCCGTGATCGGATCGCACGCGATCTCGCCCAGCAGCGAGGTGATGTTCATATTCGGGCGGTACGGAATCTCGAACTTCTCGACGCTCGCTTTGCCGTCGGGCCCATTCTGCCGCTTGATCTCAACCTTGATCGTCTTCGTTGCCATCGGTCGCCCCCTCCATCCGGGGTGCTCACTACACTATTGAGTACCGGCATTTCCACACATATACACATCTTTTCCACAGGCATGCCAGCCCTGTGGAACTACGCCGTTGCGTCGTACCGTCTCGGCCGCGGCTTGATATGTGCAACATCGACATCTTCCAACTCAAACTTCGGAGCCCCATCGACAAAGCTTGCCTTGGTCGTCTTGAGGAACTTCTCGTCGTTTCGTTCTGGGAAGTCAGGCTTGTAATGAGCTCCGCGAGACTCATCCCGAAGCGCCGCTCCCTGGACCACGACTCGCGATAACTCCAGCATGTTCAACAGTTGGCGAGTAAAGGCGAAGCTTGTGTTTGCCCACTGGCTCTTGTCCGACAGGTTGATATTCCGGTAGCGGTCCTTCAACTCGACGATCTTCGCATCCGCCTCTGCCAGACCGGAGTTGTAGCGAATGATCGTGGCGTGCCGGGTCATCGTATCGCCCAGCTCTCGCCACAGCTTGAACGGGTTCTCCGTTCCAGTCGCACTCATCAGACCATTGTTCAGCCCGATCTGCCGCTTCAGTTCGGCAGCATGCCCGCCGTCACCCTCCTGGGGGGCGAGGCCCTTTGCGTACGCCAGCGCGTTCGGACCGGCCATAAATCCGCCGTAGATGCAGGAGAGCAGGGAGTTCGCTCCGAGCCGGTTTGCACCATGGATCGAATAGTCAGCCTCGCCCGCGGCAAAGACACCCGGCAAGTTCGTCTGCTGCTCAAGGTCAACCCACAGGCCGCCCATGGTGTAGTGCATGCCGGGGAAGATCTTCATCGGAACCTCGCGGGGATCGTCACCCACGAACTTCTCGTAGATCTCAAGTATCCCCTCAAGCTTGCGGTTCAAAGTCTCACGATCGATGTGGGTTAAGTCGAGGTAGACCATCGGCTGGCCTTCGATTCCCATGCCGTGTTCGTAGACCACCTTGTGGATCGCCCGCGTCGCCACATCACGCGGCACCAGGTTGCCGTACTTGGGATACCACTCCTCAAGGAAGTACCAGCGCTCGCCCTCGGGGATGGTCTTCGCAGCGCGCTTGTCGTTTTTGTCACGCGGAACCCAGACGCGGCCACCCTCACCACGAGCCGACTCGGACATGAGCCGCAGCTTGTCCTCGCCGGGAATTGCAGTCGGGTGCACCTGGATGAACTCACCGTTCGCGTAATAGGCGCCCTGCTGATAAAGCGCTGCCTGAGCTGATCCGGTGCAAACTACTGAATTTGTTGACTTTCCAAAGATTGCGCCAATGCCGCCGGTGCACATGATGATGGCATCCGCGGGGAAGGTCCGGACCTCCATCGAGCGGAGGTCGAGCGCTGAAATCCCGCGGCAGGCTCCCTTCGAATCGAGCACGGCAGAGAGGAACTCCCATCCCTCGTACTTCGTAACCTTGCCCTCAGACTCGTAGCGTCGTACCTGCTCGTCGAGTGCATAGAGCAACTGCTGACCAGTGGTCGCACCGGCAAAGGCCGTCCGGTGATACAGCGTTCCACCAAAGCGACGGAAGTCGAGCAGACCCTCCGGCGTGCGGTTGAACGGAACTCCCATACGGTCGAGCAGGTCGATGATGGCAGGCCCCTGCGCGGTCATGTTCTTGACCGGGGTCTGATTGGCGAGAAAGTCGCCGCCGTAGACGGTGTCGTCGAAGTGCTTGTGGACGTCGTCGCCCTCGCCCTTGAGGTTCTTGGCGGCGTTGATCCCGCCCTGGGCGCAGACCGAGTGCGAGCGCTTGACCGGGACGATGGAGAACAGGTCGACCTTGCCGCCTGCCTCAGCGATCTTGATGACCGATGACAGGCCGGCCAAACCGCCGCCCACTACGATGATCCTTGGAGTTGCCATGG
>CAZZZQ010000654.1:0-2451 GCA_964658405.1 uncultured Sphingomonas sp. | reverse complement strand
ATCGTGCGCTTTCCGGGCAAGAAGGATGGCATCATCGTCCTCGCGAGCCACTACGAGACCAACTACCCGCTGAAGGACATCCGCTTCGTGGGAGCGAACGACGGCGCTGCCACTACCGCACTGCTGATCGAGATTGGCCTGTATCTGCGGACGCATCCGCCGCAGGGTTACAGCGTGTGGCTGGTGTTTGATGACGGCGAAGAGGCGCTGCGAGAGTGGTCCAACTCCGACTCGCTGTACGGGACGCGGCACCTGGCAGCGAAGTGGTCTCAGGATGGCACGCTGGGAAAGATCAAGGCGCTGATAGTTGCCGACATGGTCGGCGATAAAGACCTGAACATCGATCACGACGATAACTCGACCCCTTGGCTGCGTGATCTGCTGGTCACGGCGGCGAAAAATACAGGGCACTCCAGCTCAATTTATAAGAACTCGTACCCCGGCCTGCAGGACGATCATCTTCCCTTCGGCCAGCGGGGCGTCCCGGTGCTGGACCTGATTGATATCGACTACGGGCCGCCGACCGCCGAGCACCCCGAGGGTGGCTATCACCACACCGAACTGGACACTCTGGATAAGATCAGCCCACACTCGCTGCAGATCGCCGGCGATCTGATCCTGGAACTAATTCGCCTGATCAATCTTCGTTAGTCCCATCTTCTTCGCCAGGCTCATCTTCCCCCCAGGGCATCCGCCTGACACCAGCACACGCAGGACAGCGTCGTAGCGGATTCGCCACGACGCTGTCCTGATCCTGCTCGTTGTCTTGGTTGTTGTTTCTGCTGGCTGCTTGTGAAGCTTTCTACTTGGTGCAGGGCTTGCTGTGGTCGGCATGAGCGCCCATGGCCTTGGCGTCGGCCTCGCTCATGTACTTGCCTTCCTTGGTTTTGCCGTAGAACTGCGTTCCGGGACAATGGTAGACCTTGGTGCTGGTGTTGACCCACACCATACCCGGGCCGCCGCCAGCCGCTTGCTGCATGGCTGCTGGTCCCGTCGCTGCCACAGGTGCAGCCTTGGCTGCGACTGGTGCCGCGGCTGGCGCAGGGGTCGGCATGGCAGCCGGAGCCGCCTTGGCCGGGGTAGGAGCCGGCATCGCTGCTGACTTGGTGGTGCTCGCAGCCGGAGCCGCCATGGTTGCCGGCTTGGCTGCCGCTGAGGCTGCGTACCAATCCTTCACGCCCTGGTGGCCGCGACAAGCTCCCGACTTCGAGGCTGCGGTTGAGTAGGTCCCATCTTTGCATTGGCCGGTCGATCCGGCAGGTGCCCCTGAAGGAGCCTGCGCGCGCGCAGCTCCATTCGAACAGACCACCACCAGTCCAGCAGCCACCAACATTAACCGAAGTGCATTCTTCATACGTACGTCCTCCTAGAAGCTAAACTGCGACTCGCCAATGCGCGAAGTCGCACCATGCTACACCCGCCCCGGAAAGCTGTCATTCCAAACTCCACACGCCACAGTCCGTACTCCGTATCCCAAGCGCAGCCGGACGCGATAGCATCGAACTACCCATGGAAAGCGTTACCCCCCTTAGCCACTGGATTGGATTCCACGTGTACATCCTGGTTCTGCTCGCGGCAGAGCTGCTTTACGCGCGCCGCAGCGCTGGCTCGTCTGGTGGGGCTTCCAATGCGGAGGCAACTAAAAAGAAGACCCACCACACGGCAATCGTGGCGACCATCCTGTGGATTGCCGCTGCGCTGGCCTTCGCCTGCTTCATCTACCGCACCCTGGGCTCTTCGTCGTCGGTGGAATATCTGGCCGGCTATGCGATTGAAGAGTCGCTCTCCATCGACAATCTGTTCCTCTTCCTGCTGCTGTTTAAGTTGTTCAAGATCGAGCCGGCGCGTCAGCCGCAGGTACTGTTCTGGGGCGTTGCAGGAGCCATCGTTATGCGCGGCGCCTTCATCGCCGCAGGCCTGGAACTGCTGAGCCACTTTGAGTGGGTGAGCTATGTGTTCGCCCTGATCCTGCTGGCCGCTGCCGTGCGACTGCTGATCCCGGAAAAGGAAAAAGAGGACGCCGGTTCACCGCGCTGGGTGAAATGGCTCTCCCGGGTGCACCCCATCAGCCTGCGCCAGGACGCCTTCTTTGTGCGCGAGAACGGCCGTCGGATGGGCACCATGCTGCTGCTTTGCCTGATCGCCATCGAGCTGACCGATATCGTCTTCGCGCTGGACTCCATTCCAGCCGTGCTCTCCATCACGCGGCATCCCTTTCTTGCCTACACGTCGAACATCATGGCGGTGATGGGGCTGCGCTCGCTCTACTTCCTGCTGGCACATCTGCTGGTGAAGCTTCGCTTTCTGCACTACGGATTAGCTGCGGTGCTCGGCTTCGCCGCCATCAAGATGCTCTCGGCCCGCTGGATTGAGGTCAGCCCCATGGTTTCACTGGGGGCCATCGTGGTGACGCTGGGGGTAACCACTGCGGCCTCGTTGTTGTTACCGTGG
>CAZZZQ010000653.1:0-2457 GCA_964658405.1 uncultured Sphingomonas sp. | reverse complement strand
GCCGCCACCCTCGACCACCTCCGCCGCGACCTCGTGCCCAAGCACACGCGGAAAGGTCACCATCGCATTACGCCCGCGAAAGGTGTTCAGGTCCGTCCCGCACATCCCCACCATGCGCACCCGGAGCAGCACCTCGCCATCCCGCCGCAGTGTCCTCGGAATGTCCACCAGGCCTGCCGTTCCTTCCGCCTCGACGCTGAAAGCTTTCATCGTTCTGTCCTCGAACCCCGCGGTACGCTACACACGCGTTGCACGATAACTATAACGATAAATATCGCCCCACGAAGCGCCCCGCAGGACGACCACTATCCCCATACCATCACCGCTCGAAAAACCAGCGATCATGCAGCAGATCGTTCCGCACTCCGGGTCGAGCGCGACCACACGGTCGTGGCATAGTGCCACGTTAGCCCGGTCATCACTCCAAGCATCATCGTCTCCAGGGTGAACTGGCCCATGCTCAGCAGAGCCACGCCGGTGGACATCTTCGCATAGAAGGGATAGATCGCAAGCGCAATCAGATGACAGCGGATCAGGAGAATGATCAGCGTGAACTCAAGCAGACGCATCGGCGTCCGGGGCGAGAGCCGATCCCAGAGAAGTGCAGCGATCACGAAGGCAGCGAGCACCGGTTCGGCAAAGGTAAGATAGGCCGGGATCAGCACGTGCAGGCCATAGGGCAGGCCATAGACCTCGTCATGCGCAAGATAGGCAAAGTGAGTGATCACCGGCGCGCTGACCCGCTCGAGGAACGGCCTGAAGGCGAGGAAGACGATCGCATACAGGGCGATCGAAGCGATCACTCTAGCCAGCATGCCTCTCAGCCAGGGGCCAAGAGCAACGATCAGGAAGGACAGCAGGAGCCAGTTAAGCAGCCGAGGAAGATTGGAAAGAAAGGAGAAGGCCCACGCAGTGGTGGCCACTCCCTCCATCATCGGTGCGCGGAAGAAAAGCTCCTGCAGCATGGTGATCAGCAGAAAAAGCACAAGGCTTCGCGTGATCAGGGACTGTCCCTTGAATCTGTCGAATCCAAGCACATAGAGCAGGATTGCTGCCAGAACCGCAGCGGCCGTATTAAGCCACGCACCAATGCCGGCATGGGGATATCCAGATGGAAAAGGGATGTTCAGAATCTGCAGCATCACGACATGAACACTGAGCGCGAGGATGGCCGTTAGGACAGCGCCAACCAATAGCAAAAGCCAGTTGACTGATCTGCGGTTCGTTGAATAGGGCAAGATGGACTCTCTCTGACACGACAGAAAGAGATACGCGTCAGGCACGCGAAGTGTTCCGTAGCCTCACCAAACCCGATCGACCCTTGTAGGAATGATTGGAGCACCGAATGGGATTTGAACCCATGAATACTGGTTTTGCAGACCAGCGCGTTAGCCACTTCGCCATCGGTGCTCATTGTTCCAACCAGGAGGCCTTGGTTGAACCGTCCGCTTGCCCTGATCATCCAGCCCCAAGCGGTGAAACTTTATTTTACAGGTGTGACCAGCTCTTTGGTCGAAAGATACCAGCTTTGTACCTTTAGACCACCGCTTTCATCCCTGGTTCGCTTCGCCGCGTCCTCGAGCGTTGCCGGCGCAGGGACGATGACCCGGTCTCCCGGAGACCAGTTTGCCGGACAGCTGACCCCGTTCGCATCGGCCGTCTGCAGGCCCGCGAAGATCCGCAACAGTTCATCCACATTGCGTCCAAGCTGCATCGGGTAGTACACCAGCGCGCGCACGTTGCCCTTTGGGTCGATGAAGAAGACAGCCCGCACCGCGGCCGTATCGCTGACCGCCTCGTGCACCAGGCCATACGCGTGCGACACTCTCTGGTCCAGGTCAGCGATCAGCGGAAATTTGATGGGCACGCCCGCCAGCCGCTCCAGATCCCGGATCCACGCAATGTGCGCATAGACCGAATCGATCGACACGCCGATCAACTGGACATTCAGCCGCTCGAACTCCTCATAGCGCCGCGCAAACTCGATGAACTCCGTCGAGCAGACCGGCGTAAAGTCCGACGGATGCGAGAAGAGCATCACCCACTTGCCCGCCGTCGTGTACTCATCGAGCCGGATCATTCCGTGCGTGCTCTTCGCCTCAAAGTTAGGCGCCGGCTCAAGGATCTTCGGAATGCGTGATTCGCTTCTAAACTCGCTCATCGTTGCTCATCTCTCCTGCTGCGGTGACGTGGAGCAATAAAAAAACCCACCGACTTGGTCGCTCGCGGTGGGTTTCGATGCTTCTCGAAGCTTGCTGTTTCGATCCGCTCAGACGCCCGCCACCGTGCTGTCGATGCGACAGCAGCGGTTCCGGGTCGAGTTGGAGAGAATCGTCATGGCGGAAATTTGCCCGCAGCCAGCTAAGCTAGCATGGAGCCGGTTTGCTCCACTTGCGGTTCTCAAAACATACGTGTGAGGTACTCCCCATGTCAAATCAAGATTCCGCCTCTCAGGCC
>CAZZZQ010000652.1:0-2457 GCA_964658405.1 uncultured Sphingomonas sp. | reverse complement strand
CGTAACTATCCCGGCGGGCGGGATGGTGGTCAGCGATCCGGCGGGGATCGCGCTCAAGCCGTTCGCAGATGTTGCGGTGAGCCTCTTCGTCCCGGCGCAGCCGATGACGCAGGTGACTCTGCATGGCTTCGCCAACCAGACCAGCTATAGCTCGCCGGGCAACGTGGTCAGCTCGAAGTCGATTCTGCAGCCGACGGAGATCTACAGCTGGCCGTTCCTGAAGGGGATCGACGTCATGGTGAGCGCTGACTCGGCGTCGGTGGTGACCTTTGGCGACAGCATCACGGATGGCGCGCTCAGCACGCGGGATGCAAATGCACGCTGGCCGGACCTGCTGGCGCATCGGCTGCACGACGGGAGGAAGACGGAGCACCTTGGCGTGTTGAATGAGGGGATTGGCGGCAATCGCGTGCTGCACGATAATACGGGGCCGAACGCCCTGGCGCGGTTTGACCGCGACGTGATCGCGCAGGCCGGGGTGAAGTATGTCGTCCTGATGGAGGGAATTAACGACATCGGCCACGCGCAGGACCCGGTCCATCCGTACGACGTGGTCACCGCACAGGATCTTATCGTTGGACTGAGCCAGCTGGCGGCGCAGGCCCATACGCATGGGATCAGCGTGATCGGGGCGACCCTGACGCCGTATGTCGGGGCGAAATACTCATCGCCGGCTGGTGAGGCGATGCGGACTGCGGTGAATCAGTGGATTCGCACGACGAAGGAGCTGGACGGCGTGATTGATTTTGATAAGGCGACGCAGGATCCGGCGAATCCGACTGCGTTTGCGGCGGCGAATGATTCAGGGGACCACTTGCACCCGGGCGACGCGGGATACAAGGCGATGGCGAACTCGATCGACCTGGGTGTGTTTGTGCCTAAGAAGAAGTAGGCCTGCTTAACGCAGAGACGGCAGGAGCGATTGCTCCTGCCGTTTCTGTTTGCAGCGGAACGCTTAGTTGAGCTCGTAGCCGGCGAAGAAGTAGCCGATCTCGAAGGCAGCCGTATCCTCGGCGTCAGAGCCGTGGATGGCGTTCTCGCCGATGGAGGCGGCGAACTGCTTGCGGATCGTGCCCTCTTCGGCCTGGGCCGGGTTGGTGGCGCCCATCAGCTTGCGGAAGTCGGCGATGGCGTTGTCCTTCTCGAGGACCATGGGGAAGATTGGACCGCTCGACATGAACGTGGTGAGCTCGCCGAAGAAGGGGCGTGCGGCGTGGACATGGTAGAAGCCCTCGGCCTGTGCCTTCGAGATCGAGAGGCGCTTGATCGAGACAATCTTGAAGCCCGCCTTCTGGATCTCGGCGAGGATGGCAGCGGAGTCGCCCTTGCGGACTGCGTCCGGCTTGATGATGCTGAATGTGCGCTGTGACAACGTAGTTCTCCTTAGTGTTTCCTGCACCTTCAAGTGTAAAGCACACGGCTTACAGGGGTGTAAACGAAGCCGGGCTACCCTCGAAACGGTCGGGCGCGTCCAATCCTGACGATGCGCTCAACGGCATGGATCTGGTTCGTGGGATGTGCGGCCTGGACCTTCGATGGGGCGGTCCAGGTGCACTTTGACGCGTGGCTGAAGGCGCGTGTGGCGTTTACGATCGCTCTGCTCTTCCTCGCTGCCGGGCTCTACTACCGGCAGCAGAGACGCTGAGTCAGGCCTTGCCGAGTACACGCGCCATCGCCTCGCCGAGCTCTGCGGGCGACTTGACGACGGTGATGCCGGCCTCGGTCATGGCCTTCATCTTCTCGGCAGCCGTACCCTCGCCGCCCGAGATGATGGCGCCCGCATGGCCCATGCGGCGGCCCGGAGGTGCGGTTTGACCGGCGATAAAGCCAACCACCGGCTTCTTGACATGCTCCTTGATGAAGCGCGCAGCGGCCTCTTCCGCAGAGCCGCCGATCTCGCCGATCATGATGATCGCCTCGGTTTCGGGATCGTCGTTCAGCAGGCGCAGCGCGTCGATGTGGGTGGTTCCGATGATGGGGTCGCCGCCGATGCCGATGGCCGTCGACTGGCCGATGCCGCGGGTCGTGAGCTGGTAGACGGCCTCGTAGGTCAGCGTGCCGGACTTGGAGACGATGCCGACCGAGCCTTCCTTATGGATACGGCCGGGCATAATGCCGACCTTGGCCTTGCCGGGAGAGATAACGCCGGGGCAGTTGGGGCCGATCAGGCGGGACTGCGACCGCCTCACGACCTCCCAGACCTTGACCATGTCGAGCGTTGGAATGCCCTCGGTGATGCAGATGACGAGCGGAATCTCAGAGGCAGCGGCCTCGAGGATGCCGTCCGCGGCGAACGGCGGCGGAACGAAGATGACTGAGACGTTGGCGCCTGTCTCTTTCACGGCTTCTTCCACGGTGTTGAAGACCGGGAAGCCGTCCACAGTCTGGCCGCCTTTGCCGGGGGTGACACCGCCTACGACATTGGTTCCGTAGTCGCGGCAGCCTTGAGCGTGAAAC
>CAZZZQ010000651.1:0-2461 GCA_964658405.1 uncultured Sphingomonas sp. | reverse complement strand
TACTTATTTCTAGCCAAGGATCGGTCCATCACGCTAGTATGCATTGACACAGAAAACGACGAGCGGGCCCAAGTCCGCCGCAGTACTGAACCACCTTTGGGGAAGACCATCTGGCAGCCTGGACGCAGCCACGATCAGAGACAGCAGTGAAGACCACAGCAACCTCAAGACAGCGAAAGCTCGGGTACATCGCCCTTGCTCTCGGAACAGGCCTCGCCGGCCTGCTGGTCCTCGTGCCGTCGACTGTAAAAGCCGGCACCGAGGCCGATGACGCTGCTGCTGCCCGCCAGGCCTACACCGAGAAGATCGGTGCCAAGTACAACTATCGCTACGGCAAAGAGCTGCCCTTCCTGCCCTCGAACGCGCAGACCGACACCGGCCAGTTCATCGACCCCAAGTCCTTCCCGACGGCGGAGTACTGCGGTCACTGCCACCAGGAGAGCCACAAGCAGTGGCGCGAGTCGGCCCACTCAAACTCCAACCGCGTCCCCTACTACCTGAAGAACGTCGCCCTCCTCAATGATTCCAAGGGCATCGAGTTTTCCCGCCACTGCGAGGGCTGCCACGACCCCATCGCGCTGGTCGCCGGAGCCCTGACCCAGGGCGCCCCGAAGAAGCGCCCGTATGACCAGGACGGCGTCACCTGCAGCGTCTGCCACTCGATCCAGAAGGTCGACACCCGCGGCACCGGCAGCTACACCATGGGGATCCCCGCGGTGCTCGTCGATGAGAACGGCGCGCCCATCACCCGCAAGGTCTCTGACGCCGAGATCCTCTCGCACCTCGACCGCCACAGCAAGGCCGTCATGCGGGACTTCTACAAGACGTCCGAATTTTGCTCCTCCTGCCACAAGGCCGCGCTTCCTCACGCCCTGAACGACTACAAGTGGCAGCGCGCCATCTCGCTCTATGACGAGTGGCAGAACTCCTCCTTCGCCAAGCAGTCGCCGCTGCCGTTCTACGTCAAGGACTCCGTCTCCACCTGCCAGACCTGCCACATGCAGCGCGAAGGCCTGCTGATGACCGACTCCGGCGCGAAGAAGGGCCAGCTCGCCTCCCACCGCTGGCTCGGCGCGAACACCATCATCCCCAAGCTCTACGGCTTCGACGAGCAGGCCGCCCGCGTCGTCAAGTTTCTGCAGAACAACGTCTTCAACGTCGATATCTTCGCGCTTGAGCATGGCGAGATGGTCGACAGCGCCTCGACCAAGGACCTCGTCGCCCCGCTCGGCCTCGTGCCGTTCAAGGTCACGCCCGGGGAGATGGTCACCGCCGACGTCGTCATCCAGAACAAGGGCATTGCGCACAGCCACGTTCCCGAGCAGCGCGATATGTACGAGTCGTGGGTGGCCTTCACGGTCAAGGATTCGACCGGCAAGATCCTCCATGAGAGCGGCTTTATCAAGCCGGATGAGAATCTCGACGAGCGCGCTCACACCTTTACGAATCGTCTCGTGAACGTGAACGGGACCCTGAACGATCTGCACCAGGTCTGGACTAACCGCGTTGTGGCCTATAACAACACCATCCAGTCCGGCCGCTCGCAGCTCGTCCGCTACTCCTTCCTGATGCCGAAGGATGCGTCTGCCGGGCCGGTTACGATCACCGCGACGGTAAAGTACCGCCGCTTCGACCAGCACTTCATGGACTTTGGCATGGGCAAGCACTACGAGCAGCCCATCGTCGACATGGTCTCGCAGAGCCGGACGATCCAGGCCGGCGACAACGCCCCGGTCGCGCCGGGCCCGGTCGAGAATAAGGAGTGGATGCGCTGGAATAACTACGGCATCGCCCTGCTCGACGCGCAGCAGTACGCCGCCTCGGTCCACGCCTTCGAGCGCGTCGCCAAGCTTCGCCCCGACTATGCCGATGTGTTTACCAACATCGCGCTCGTCCAGATCCAGTGGGAGAAGTACGACGACGCCCGTCCGAACCTCGAGAAGTCGCTCACCCTTGCTCCGAACAACGCCCGCGCGCTCTACTATCGCGCGCTCGTCGAGCGGAACATGGGCAACATGGACCTCGCGATCGCGGACCTGCAGAAGGTGGTCGTAAGCTTCCCGCGCTCCCGCGACGCTCACCGCGAGCTGGGCTTCTCCTTCTACCAGCTCCACAAGTACGACCTGGCGCGGGCGGAGTACGAGACCGTCCAGTCGATCGATCCCGACGATCTCGCCGCGCACTATAACCTGTCGATCCTCTACCGCCGGCTTGGGTTGAAGGACCAGGCAAAGCAGCAGGCCGCCATCTTCGCCGACCAGAAGGACGATCCGACGGCGAGCACCTATGCGCTTGAGTTCCTGCGCAAGCATACGGAGATCGCCAACGAGAGCGTGATCTGGCACACCCACGAGCTGGACGTTCCGCAGAAGCCCGGCGCAGGCCCGCAGATTATCGCGCCGACGTCGTCGTCCATGTCCGGCGGCAACTTCTAGAGCGCGGGGCGGTCCGCACTGACAGC
>CAZZZQ010000650.1:0-2468 GCA_964658405.1 uncultured Sphingomonas sp. | reverse complement strand
GACGTGGATGGTGGTGACGGCGCCGCCGGGGTACATCTCCTCGACCGTGGGGGCGAAGAGGAGGTCGACGCCTTCGTCCTCGAGCATGCGGCAGTCGGCCTCGAAGGTGCGGGGGTAGCGGGCGAGGTCCTCGGCCGGCGCGAACTGCAGGGGATTGACGAAGATGGTGGCGGCAACGGTCTCGCACTCGCGGCGTGCGCGCTGGACGAGGGAGCGGTGGCCAGCGTGGAGGGCGCCCATGGTGGGGACTAATCCCAGATGCGTGGGGCCGAGTTCTAGGGCGAAAGTCTGGCGGGCTTCGCGCAGGGCTTGAATCGTGTGAGCAATCTTCATAGGAGGAGACGGGGCCTAGGTGCGAGGTGCTTCGGGATCGGTCTTTGCGTTGGTGTCTTCGCGTAACGAGGCGAGCAGGGCGCGGGCGTCCTCGGGGAGATGGTAGCTTTCGTTCTCGGAGGGGAAGGTTCCGCCCTCAACGTCGCGTTTGTAGTCGAGGAAGGCCTGGCGCATGACGGCGCCGACGTCGGCGTAGCGGCGGACGAACTTTGCGGCGGGGGAGAAGGTGAGCGAGAGCAGATCGTGCAGCACGAGGATCTGGCCGTCGCAGTCCGGGCCGGCGCCGATTCCGATGGTGGGGATTTTGAGGTCGTCGGTGATGAGGCGTGCGGCCTCGCGGGGGATGCCTTCGAGGACGAGGCTGAAGCAGCCTGCCGCCTCGAGTGCGAGGGCGTCGGCGCGCAGGGTGTCGATGGCGGCCATGGACTTGCCCTGGACTTTGAAGCCACCCATGCGATGGACGGACTGGGGGGTCAGGCCAAGGTGGCCGAGCACGGGGACCTCGGCGTCGACCAGTCTGCGGACGAGTTCGACGCGCGCGCCTTCGATCTTGACCGCCTCGGCGCCTGCCTCTTTGAGGAAGCGGATGGCGTTATGGACGCCCTTGCGGGTGCCGGAGTGGTAGCTGCCGAAGGGCATGTCGGCGACGAGCAGGGCCCGGCGGACGGCCCGGCGGACTCCGCGTGTGTAGAGCAGCATCTCGTCCATGGTGATGGCGAGGGTGTTTTCGTGGCCCTGCATGACCATGGCGAGCGAGTCGCCGACGAGGATCAGGTCGAGCTCGGCCTCATCGACCAGGCGCGCGGAGGCGTAGTCGTAGGCGGTGAGGGCCGAGATGGGCTGGCCGAGGCGCTTCTTTTCCTGGAGGGAGTGGGTGGTGATCTTGCTCGAAGCGGCGGATTGCGCGCGCCCTTCGGGACCTTGCCCGCGTACGGGGCTGAAGGTGGTCAAACTC
The DNA here is from genome assembly GCA_964658405.1 of uncultured Sphingomonas sp. Lineage (GTDB taxonomy): Bacteria > Acidobacteriota > Terriglobia > Terriglobales > Acidobacteriaceae > Edaphobacter. Next base: position 1,180 of record CAZZZQ010000650.1, on the reverse strand, counting down.
ATGGAAGTGCTCCAGTGCAGTTCCACCGCGTGCGCGCCCCCGGGATGGGAGATTGCTTTGGCCGGATACCGCCTTTTCCAGCTAGAAGCGTACGCCTCGGCGGTGGGGAGACGCAAACCGGCGGCTCGCTCCGAAACAGACTGAATGTAGGCTGGCGACCGAGAGATGTGGCCCGTGGGCGGCAGTCCGGAAGGTGGAACGATCCGTACACATCACACAGGGACCCGGCAGGGTGGGTATTTCTGACTTAGTTTGATCCGGCGGTCCCATGCTTCTGACTGATCCACGCACCACGCCTCCCGCTGCAGCTCGCCTCGAATCCTCGGCCGGTTCGCGCGTTGTGCTTGTGGCTGCGCTGGCTTATGTCGCGTTTCTGCTCGCATGGATTGTTGCGCAGGCGCTGCCGGAGATGCAGGACTTTGGCGAGTGGGTCTTCCAGGGGGCGGCGATGTACCGGCTGCTCGACCCGGCGTCTCCGCTGCACCAGCAGTTCGCGTGGGTGACGTTTCCGGTTCCGAATATGTTCTCGCAGGTGCTGCTGATGGCGGGGAGCTGGCTGGTCGGGCCGTTTGTGGCGGCGAAGCTGCTGCTGGGGCTCTACTGTGTGGGTGCGGCGACGGTGTGCTGGCGAGCGGCACGGCGGTTCAGCCCGGCGGCTCCGGTGACGCTGTTTGTGGTGCTGCTGGGCGTGGTCGGGTTGAACTCCTGCTTCTGGCACGGGTATATCAACTACCAGATCGCGCTTGTGCTACTGCTGCTGTATGTCGAGCTGACGGCGAAGCGGCGGCCGGGGATCGGGATGATTCTTGGCTTCAGCCTGCTGCTGTTTGCGTGCCATGCGTCGATGTTTGCGGCGTTTGTGCTGATCGTGCTGGTGCGGGAGTGGAGTCGGAAGGATCGCTGGGCGATGGTGGCTGCGCTGGTGCCGAGTGTTCTGCTCCTCGGGCTGTATCTCGTAAAGCGGCACCATAATGCTGCGCCGAAGCATACGAGCTATGGGAGCCTTGTCTCGAATGTGGCGTACAAGGCGTACACGGTGGTGAAGCTTGGGCCGTTTCATAACCTGGTGATTGCGAGCGGGGCTTCGGCGAAGCGGTGGCCGGTGCTGTATGGGGCGGGCGTGGGGTTGAACCTGCTGTTTTGTGTCTGCCTGCTGGCGGGGTTTTTCCTGGGGATTCGG
>CAZZZQ010000649.1:0-2477 GCA_964658405.1 uncultured Sphingomonas sp. | reverse complement strand
GGGCAAGGGCAAGGCGGCGAATGCGACCCAGATCTCCGCGCGCGGGCGTGAGGAGCGGGCGGAAGCTCGTCAAAGGTAAAGTTCGTGATCAGGCCAAAGTTAGATCCCTGGCCTCCTCGCAGCGCACGAAAGAGATCCGGGTCGTGAGTCCGGTCGACCCGCCTTGGAACGACCTTGCCATGCGGGTCAACCGTAAGGATATCGATCGCTGAGATCCAGTCACAGGTAATGCCATGCAGCCTCGCGAGCAGGCCGTAGCCTCCGCCGCTCACGTGGCCGCCCGCCGCGACAGTGAAACAGGTCCCGCCAGGGAGCACCACGTTGGCCCGTTTATACAACTCCTGGTAGATATTCCCCAGCATGGCGCCCGGCTGGACCTGAAATGGAGCGGCACCGGCAGATCCGGAGCGGACCTGGTTCAACATGCTCACATCGAGAATCGCCCCGTTTGGATTATTGACGACAAAGTCTTCGTAGCAATGGCCGGAGGAGCGGACTGTCGGGCGGAGTCCTGCGTCGATGACCTTCTGCAGAGCGACGGCGGCGTCCGCGGCGCTCTCGCAGTATTCAACCCGGCCAGCAGCGTCGGTTTCCACGGAGGGGAAGCGCAGGTTGCGGCCGCGATGCGCGATCTCGAAGCGAGGATCCTGCCGATTGACGATGGTTGCCATAGCCCTCCAGCCCGCGCCTCCGTCTACGAGCTCGCGGTGCGGAAGCAGAACCGGCCTCGCGGCAACGGGACTAAGCTTGATGGATGCACTTGAAGGCCGAGTTGGAAGGAGGTGACGCGGTCTAGGTCACTATCCGATACCTTTGCCAGCGCTGTCAATCCGGCCGTGCCCCTCACTTCCGGGACATGGTTGGAAGGCACGAAGCGTTCATCATCGACAGGGGAGCCGGGCTACCCTTAGGTTCGACACTTTTCCAATTGAACCGCGTCGCGAACTTCAGCCCTGGATTATTCGACGCTCGCTTCAGCCCGGCTTCGTCCAGCCCGTCCGGGTTCGGGAGTGAAAAGATCATCCGCCGTCAGGGGGAACGGCTCCGTGCGAGCGAGTTCCTGGTTGACCGCCACCATTAGTTCGTTGTCCCGTAGAATCTCCGCTTCAGAGTTTTGATCAACCATATGGGCAGGCTCAGACGAAACCCCACTCGTCGCCGGGTGCCACGACCTATGCGCCGCAAAACCAACAGAGAGGACGCCCATCAAGGCGACACTCCATACCCACCCCAGTTTCCCAGCCCAGCCGGTCTTGCCCTTCCTGTCAGGCGCAGAGGGTCGAGTAATAGAGCGTTGTTCACTCCATGCGAGTGTTACCGCGTTGAAGCTGGCCATGGTTGACCGAAAGAGCTCAAACTCCTTCAAACAGGTGGAACAGTGAGCCAGGTGAGCGGCGATCCGCTCCTGCTCTTCGTCCGCCGGCAGGTTAGCTTCTGGTTCATCATGAGTCAGAAGCAGGTCCGCAAGCTGATTTTCCGTCAGGTGGGGGGTCATGATCGTGCCCCTCCTAACTGGTGTCGAATGCTGACGAGTGCCCGGTGAAGGTGAGTTTTGACGGTATTGAGTTGCATGCCCGTGGAAAGCGAGATCTCCTGGGGGGTCATATCTTCGGAGAATCGCAGTAGGAAGACCCTTCGCTGGTTGACCGAGAGGCTTTCGAGGGCCGTCGCAACCTGTCCGGCGCGCTCCTCCTGCAGCAGCATCAGCTCCGGCGAGCACGCACCGGAGGGTAAGCAGGATGCCATCGCAGCGACATCGATCGCGGTCCGCTCTGCCTTCCGCCAGAACTGGAACTTCTTGGTACGCAGGTGGTCACGAATCAGATTATTGGCAATTCCGAAGAGCCATGTGCTCACGCTGCAGTCGCCGCGAAACTGCTCTCGCGCGTTGTAGGCCTTTAGAAAGCAGTCCTGGACGATGGTCTCTGCCAGGTCCGGATCGCGCACGGAAAACGTGACGAACCGCAGCAGACGAGGCCGGTAGACCCGCACAAGACTGGTAATCTCATCGAGCTCAGAGACAAAGGCGGCCTCTGCCTGGAGACGCATTGCACCCTGGTCGATCGCAATTTCCATAGAACTAGTGACGGTGGTCTTCCGGTCCCGGGTTACAACAGCTATGAAGAATCTGAAATTGCGCCGGTTTATGGGTTGCTGCACCGGATCGAAGGTACGAGCCAGCGGAGTAAAATACCTCCAGTCCGGTGTCGTTCGACCACACTGGCTTATTTGCAGAGATGAGGCAAGACACGTGAAGGCACTGGTCAAAAGCCGCGGAGAGCGCGGCATCTGGCTCGAGGATGTTCCCGAGCCCGAAGTAGGCATCAATGACGTTAAGATCCGGGTTTTGAAGACCGGAATCTGTGGCACCGATCTCCATATCTACGAGTGGGATGCGTGGGCCAGCAAGACCATCCCGCTGGGTTTGACGATCGGCCATGAGTTTGTGGGTGAGGTCGTCGCGATGGGTTCTAACG
>CAZZZQ010000648.1:0-2494 GCA_964658405.1 uncultured Sphingomonas sp. | reverse complement strand
GTTTGTCATTGGGTGGGTCTGGTCAACCCACTGGGCGGCTCCTTTTCGGCTTTCCGGCTGCGACACTTGCCCGGAAGCGGAAGCTGTCGTTTCCAGTCTCCAGGATGTGGCAGTGGTGGGTGAGGCGGTCGAGTAGCGCGGTGGTCATCTTGGCATCGCCAAAGATCTCGGCCCATTCGCTGAAGCTAAGGTTGGTGGTGATCACGACGCTGGTACGTTCGTAGAGCTTGGACAGCAGGTGGAACAGCAGGGCCCCTCCTGAGGCGCTGAAGGGTAGGTAGCCCAGTTCATCTAAGATGATGAGGTCTTGGCGCAGCAACCGTTCCGCCAGCTGGCCGGCTTTGTTTTGAGCTTTCTCTTGTTCGAGTGCATTGACTAGATCGACGGCCGCGAAGAAGCGAACCTTCTTGCGATGATGCTCGACGGCCTGCACACCCAGGGCGGTCGCGACATGCGTCTTGCCAGTGCCCGGGCCACCGATCAGGACAACATTGTGTGCGCCGTCGATGAAGTCGCCTCCATGCAGAGTGCGAACCATGGCCTCGTTGACCTCGCTGACAGCGAAGTCGAACCCGGTCAGATCCTTGTAGGCTGGAAAGCGGGCGGCCTTGATTTGGTAGGCGACGGATCGAACTTCCCGCTCGGCCATCTCAGCCTTGAGCAACTGGGACAGGAGCGGGACGGCTCCTTCGAAGGCGGGCACGCCTTGCTCCACCAGATCCACGACGGCCTGGGACATGCCGTACATCTTGAGCCCGCGCAGCATGACGATGATGGCGGCGCTGGCGGGATCATGACGCATGGGGCACCGCCTTCCTGCGGAGCGCGTCGTAGCGCTCGACATCGGCCTTTGGCTCCTGGCGCAGGGCGAGCGCCTGTGGGGCATCGATGGTCGCCCCGCTCGATGGCTTACCGTCGAGTAGCCGGTGCAGGATGTTGAGGACGTGGATCTTGGTGGGAACGCCACCATCGAGCGCCAGCTCGACCGCGCAGAGAACGGACTGCTCGTCATGGTGCAGCACGAGTGCCAAAATCTCCACCATCTCCCGGTCACCGCCCGGATGTTTGAGGAGGTGACCTTGCAGCCGCCGGAACGCGTCCGGCATCTCGGCGAAGGGAGCCCCGTTGCGCAGGGCGCCCGGCTTGCGCTGGATGACGGCCAGGTAGTGGCGCCAGTCGTAGACCGTGCGCCCGGCTGCGCTGTGCGAGCGCGCGATGACCCGGGGATGCTCGCACAGGATCCGACCTTCCGCGGCCACAACGATGCGCTGCGGGTAGATCCGCAGGCTCACGGGGCGGTTGGCAAGCGAGGCTGGAACCGAATAGCGGTTGCGCTCGAAGTGCACGAGGCAAGTCGGCGAGACCCGCTTGGTGTGCTCGACGAAGCCGTCGAAGGGACGGCCAAGCGGCATTAGGCTCGCGACCTCATGGGTCCATGCATCCGCGAGCGTGCCGGGAAGCTCGCCATGCGGGATCTCCTTCCAAGCCGCGATGCAACGCGTCTCGAGCCACGCGTTCAGCCCGTCGAGATCAGCGAAGCTGGGTAACGGTTGCCATAGCCGACGACGCGCATCCTGAACGTTCTTCTCGACCTGCCCCTTCTCCCAGCCCGATGCGGGATTGCAGAAGGTCGTGTCGAACAAATAATGGCTCGCCATAGCAGCGAAGCGCCCGTTCACCTGCCGAGCCTTGCCGATCCCCACCCGATCCACGGCGGTCTTCATGTTGTCGTAGATGCCACGCCCCGGGATGCCGCCCAGCACGCGGAAGGCATGGAAGTGCGCGTCAAACAGCATCTCGTGGGTCTGAAGTGGGTACGCCCGCACGACGAAGACACGACTGTGCGATAGCTTGGTGTGAGCGACCTGAAGCTTGACGCGCTCGCCCCCGAGAACCGCCCAGTCCTCGCTCCAGTCAAACTGGAACGCTTCCCCTGGCGCGAAGACCAAAGGAACGAACGTTCCCCGTCCCGTGGTCTGATGCTGGGTCTGCCGGTCATCTTACCAACGGCGGATGAAAGCTGCGACCCGACCATAGGAGCCGTCATAGCCAAGAGTAACGAGATCAGCGTGCAGCTGCCGCGCCGTCCGCCGCTGCTTGCGTGACCTGCTCGCCTCCGCCTTCAACCAGCCCGACAGCTTCCCGGCAAACGGGTCCAACTTGCTGGGCCGCTCCGGCACTCGGTAGAGCGGCTCCTTCTCATCCGACCGCAGGTACTTGCGGATCGTGTTGCGCGACAATCCTGTGCGTCGCGAAATCTCCCGGATCGGCATCCCTTCTCGGAACGCCCAGCGCCGGATGACGCTCAATAACGCCATGTCGATCACTCCATGACCCCCCGACCAACAAGCCAGGGGTGGGTTCAGACACGGGTCACTTCTCGATGGAAACTTCAGGCGCCGACGGGTCAGATCTCAGTGGAAATCAACAGCACCGCCGCAAGGCGGAGAACGCGTGGGCGCCGAAGCGATCGCCGCTTCGGCGCCTGCCGCTT
>CAZZZQ010000647.1:0-2504 GCA_964658405.1 uncultured Sphingomonas sp. | reverse complement strand
AACAGCGTTTTGTTCTATGAAGCCCTGGTCAAGGCGAAGGTCCCGGTCGAGATGCATCTTTTCCAGCATGGAGCGCACGGAGCAGGGCTTGCAGCGGCCAATCCGGAGCTCAGCGTATGGCCGGACCTGGTCATCAAGTGGATGCGGGAGCGAGGACTGGCGGCGCCGAAGACTCCCTGATCCGCCCTCAAAAAGTTAGGAAAGCTTTATGAATTTCTGTGTAAAGTAGGGGTATTGCAGCCCATGTAAGCGCCTCGCTCCAAGCGACCTCCCTGATGCCCCCTCCGGGCTGTGCGGACGCGGGAGTAACGTTTTTAGACGGCGCTGGCTGTAGACGTTCTCTTTTTTGGAAAAGGTGATGGATTGATGAGTCTCTTGCGTTCCCTGCGGTCTGGCTGTCGTCGAATGGCACCGGTGGTTCTTGCTTTGCTGATGCTCACTGTGTTCAGCAGTCCAATGCTGCTGGCGCAGACCGCAGCGACAGCCCAGACGGATCGGATCGCGGCTCTCGAGAAGCAGGCGGCTGACAACGCGACCGCCATCGCGAACGCTCAGACAGCAGGCGATAACGGCTGGATGCTCGTCTCTGCCGCACTCGTTCTCATGATGAGCGGACCCGGCCTCGCGCTCTTCTATGGCGGCCTGGTGCGTAAGAAGAACATTCTTGGCACGATGATGCAGACCTTCGCCATGATGGCGGTGATCACGGTGCTTTGGGGTCTGGTGACCTACTCGCTCGCTTTCGGCAGCGGGAACGCCTTCATCGGCGGCCTCCACAACGCCTTTCTGCATGGCGTCGGGCTGATGCCGGATAAAGACTATGCAGCCACCATTCCGCTGCAGACCTTCATGGTCTACCAGTTGATGTTCGCCATCATTACGCCGGCCCTGATCACAGGCGCCTTCGCGGAGCGGATGAAGTTTTCCGCCATGCTGGTCTTTATGATCCTATGGGCGGTCATCGTGTACAGCCCCATGGCGCACATGGTCTGGGGTAAGGGAGGCCTGTTGAACGCTGCTCTCGGCGGCCGGTTCCCTTGCCTTGACTTTGCGGGGGGAACGGTCGTCCATGTCACCTCCGGTGTGTCAGCGCTGGTCACGGCTTTGTACCTGGGCAAGCGGCTCGGCTACCCGAGGGTTCCGATGCCTCCTCACTCCGTGGTCTTGAGCTTCATCGGCGCGTGCCTGCTCTGGGTGGGCTGGTTCGGCTTCAACGCGGGCAGCGCCCTCGGTGCAGGCACGCTCGCCACCTCTGCCTTTGTGGCGACTCACTTTGCAGCAGCGGCCGCGGCTATCGGCTGGGGCGCGGCGGAGTGGCTGCGACAGGGTAAGGTCTCGGCGCTGGGAGCCATCTCCGGCGCGGTCGCTGGCCTGGTCGGCATTACCCCGGCTGCCGGCTTTGTCACCCCGATGTCTGCTCTCTGGATCGGTCTGATCGTAGGCGTCTTCTGCTACCTGATGGTCGTCAAGGTCAAGGCAGTCTTTGGCTATGACGATTCGCTCGATGCCTTCGGCGTACATGGCGCCGGCGGAACGATGGGTGCAATCCTGACCGGAATCTTTGCGAGCAGCACGATCAACCCGATCTTCGGAGCAGGGAAGGCCACCGGTCTTCTCGAGGGCAACGCGCATCAGATGCTCAACCAGCTGGTGGGTGTCTCGATCGCCTGGGGCGTGTCGATCGTTGGAACGCTTATGATTCTGTTTGTGGTCGACAAGGTGATTGGCCTCCGCGTCAGCGAAGAGGATGAGCGGGAAGGGCTTGACCTTTCGCAGCATGGTGAAGAAGGCTACGATTGGGCTCACTGATCACTAACCGGATAAAGGATTCGCGAGAGGCGGAACGAAATGCAAAAGATTGAAGCGGTGATTCAGCCTTCAAAGCTGGACGCGGTGAAGGACGCCCTGGTGGAGATCGGCGTCTCGGGCATCACGATTCTCGAGGCACGCGGCCACGGCAGGCAAAAGGGACATACGGAGTTCTATCGGGGTCGAGAGTACTCCGTCGACCTGCTGCCAAAGGTCAAGCTGGAGCTTGTCGTGTCGGACGAGATGCTTGAGGCAGCCGTGCAGGCGATCATTACCACGGCGCGGACTGGTACGATCGGTGACGGCAAGATCTTCGTCTCGAAGATCGACGAAGCCATCCGGATCCGAAACGATGAGCGAGGCGAGATCGCACTCTAACGCTAAAGAGTGCAGCCGCCTGGCGCGGCCGATATACCGGCGCCGTGGATAGCTGGCTGTATGCTGTAGTTCTTCACGGCACATTCATGCAGGCGAACGAAGACCCACAGATCGGGAGGCGCGCGCGATACCAGCGAGGGATGCTGGAGCTTCGTGGTGCCTTCGATGCTGGCGCCTCCGGGACCACGACCATTCATGGGCGAGCGCGCCTGATGGACGAACTGATCGGGGAGCTTTGGGCAGACGCTGTTCGAAGCAATCCACGGCTGGCGTCAGGCCTGTCACTGCTCGCAGTGGGAGGATATGGGCGACGGGAG
>CAZZZQ010000646.1:0-2508 GCA_964658405.1 uncultured Sphingomonas sp. | reverse complement strand
CTTCCACGCGGAGCTGGACGACCTGCTGCATCACTACTGCGGCCGCCCGACGCCGCTTTACTTTGCAAAGCGCCTGTCTGAACAATGCGGCGGGGCGAAGATCTATCTGAAGCGCGAGGACCTGCTCCACACCGGCGCGCATAAGATCAACAACGCCCTCGGCCAGGCCCTGCTCGCTCGCCGGATGGGCAAGCAGCGAATCATCGCCGAGACCGGTGCCGGGCAGCACGGCGTCGCCACCGCCACGGTCTGCGCGCTCTTCGGGCTGGAGTGCGTGATCTACATGGGCGAGGAGGACATGCGCCGCCAGGAGCCGAACGTCTACCGGATGCGCCTGCTCGGAGCCGAGGTCCGCGGGGTCTCCGCCGGATCGGCAACCCTGAAGGATGCCATCAACGAGGCGATGCGCGACTGGGTCACAAACGTTCGCGACACCTACTACGTCCTCGGCAGCGCGCTCGGCGCACACCCGTATCCGACGATGGTGCGGAACTTCCACCGCGTCATCAGCAAAGAGGCCCGCGCCCAGTTCCTGAACGAGGTCGGCAGCCTGCCCTCGATGGTCATCGCGTGCGTCGGCGGCGGTTCAAACGCCATCGGAGCCTTCTACGAGTTCCTCCCTGACGCCAACGTCGCACTGGTCGGAGTTGAAGCTGGTGGCCGCGGCGATGGCCTGGGCGAACACGCGGCACGCTTCCAGAAGCAGGGCGGCGGCGTCCCGGGCGTGCTCCAGGGAACCTACTCCTACGTCCTGCAGGACGACGCCGGGCAGGTCTCGGGGACACACTCCGTCAGCGCAGGCCTCGACTACGCCTCGGTTGGACCGGAGCATGCGATGCTCCACGACTCCGGTCGCGCAACCTATGTCTCCTGCTCGGACGACGCTGCTCTGAAGGCGACCGTCACCCTCTCGCGGACCGAGGGAATCATCCCCGCCCTTGAGAGCGCGCACGCCGTCGCCGAGGCCATCCGCCTCGCGCCCACCATGGCGAAGAGCGACATTCTGATGGTTAACCTCTCAGGCCGTGGAGATAAAGACATGGGCATCATCGCGCGCGAGCTGAATCTGAGGGGTGCATAGGTGTCGATCGAATTTAAGCAAAAGCCCGGCATCGTTGCCTATCTGACGGCTGGCGATCCTGACCTCGCAACCACCCGCGACATCGCACTGGCGGCGATCGACAATGGCGCCGACGTCATTGAACTTGGTGTCCCCTTCAGCGATCCGCTGGCGGATGGTCCGGTGATCCAGCGAGCCAGCGAGCGGGCCGTCGCCAAGGGCACCACGCTGACACAGGTCCTGGCCGTTGCGAATGAATTGCGGCAGGCACGTCCTTCCTCCGGAATTGTCCTCTTCTCCTACCTGAACCCAGTCGTCCGCATGGGCATGAAGACCTTCTGCGCGAAGGCTGCCGAGGCCGGTGCGGACGGAGTTCTGCTGACCGACATGATCGTCGAAGAGGCCGCGGAGTACCTAGCCGAGATGGAGGCCAATCATCTTTCGCCCGTCTTCCTGGCCGCCCCAACCAGCCCCGACATTCGCCTAAAGGCGATCGGCGAGGTCTCGAAGGGCTTCGTCTACGCCATCTCGCGGGTCGGCATCACCGGAACCCAGCAGACCGTCGCCAGCGATGCCTCCACCCTGGTCGAGCGTCTCCGCCAGTTCACGACGCTGCCGATCGCGGTCGGCTTCGGGATCTCGAACGCCGAACACGTCAAGGCCGTCGGCGAATTTGCGGACGCGGCCATCATCGGAAGCGCGCTTGTAGCGCTGATCGAGAAGACCGGGCCGGCGGATGCGGCGTCGGCGGTGGGCAGCTTTATCAAGGGACTGCGGTCATAGCGACCGAGGTCCCTGCAGTGGGCGGTTATCATAAACTCTGCGAATTCAACCCGCAGCGGATGGCCTCGATGGCGTCGGCAGCTGCATAGCGAGGCAAGATTTTGGACATATCTGACTGGCGCAAGAAGATCGATGACCTGGACGAGCAGATCGTGCACATGATCAGCCAGCGCGCCCAGGCGGCGAAGGCAATCGGCGATCTAAAACGGGAGACCAGCCTCCCCGTCTACGAGCCGCAGCGTGAACAGGACGTATTCGCCCACGTAAAAGCAGTCAATCCCGGGCCGCTGGCGGATGCCGAGATCATGCATGTGTATGAGCGGATCATCGACGTGATGCGAACCCTCCAGCGCCGCGATATTTAAAGGTTTGTAACGAATCAAGTTTCGTATCTAGAAAGCGAAGAACACGATGATCGTAGCAATGCAGGACAAGGCGACTGAAGAACACATCCAGCTTGTAATCGAGCGGATGGTGGATCTCGGCTTCAACGTGCACCGGACGACCGGCGCCACACAGACGATTCTCGCGGGTGTTGGAACCCCCGGCCACTTCGACGTAGCGGAGTTCAAGGTCCTCGGCGGCGTCTATGACGCCTACCGCATCTCCTCGCCCTACAAGCTCGCAGGCCGCAGCTTCCGCCCCGAAGGCACGACGATCACCTT
>CAZZZQ010000645.1:0-2509 GCA_964658405.1 uncultured Sphingomonas sp. | reverse complement strand
CTCGACTAATGACGCAGACCGCTACCCCTCGCCAACTCGGCTACCGCATGCCCGCGGAGTGGGCTCCCCACGCGGCGACGTGGATCGCATGGCCGCACAACGCGGAGGACTGGCCGGGCAAGTTCCAGCCGATTCCGTGGGTCTACTCCGAGATCGTGCGCCAGCTTTCGCGGGTCGAGGATGTCCACATCCTCGTGAACGACCTGTCTGCCGAGCGGCGCGCGAATGGGATGCTGAAGCGGGCCGGGGCAAACCTTGCCCGCCTGCACTTCCACCATTGGCAGACGGACCGCGTCTGGCTCCGCGACTCCGGGCCGATCTTCGTTCGCAAACCCGCGGCTGACTCGGATTCGGGCGAGCTCGCCATCACCAACTGGAAGTTCAACGCGTGGGCCAAGTACGACAACTGGCGCCGTGACGACCAGATTCCGAACCACGTGGCGAAGCTGTACGACATGCCCGAGTTCAAGCCCGAGGTGGAGGGGACGCGTCTCGTCCTCGAGGGTGGAAGCATCGACACCAACGGCGCCGGCATCCTGATCACCACGGAGGAGTGCCTGCTCAGCGAGGTGCAGCAGCGGAACCCGGGCATCTCCCGCGAGCAGCTTGAGCACGCCTTCGCCGAGTATCTCGGGATCGAGAAGACCCTCTGGCTCCATCGCGGATGCGCGGGCGACGATACGCACGGCCACGTCGATGACATCACCCGGTTCGTTGGCGAGAACACGATCGTGACGGCGGTCGAGCATAATACGGCCGACGAAAATCACCTGCCGCTTGCCGAGAATCTGGATCGAATTCGCAGCGCTAAGAACCTGAAGGGCGAAGCGTTTGACATCCGCGAGCTGCCGATGCCGGAGCCGGTCGTCTTTGAGGGCCAGCGCCTCCCGGCCAGCTACGCGAACTTCTACATCGCCAACGACCTGGTGCTGGTTCCGACCTTCAACGATCGCAACGACCGCTGCGCGCTGAACATCCTCGCTGAGTGCTTTCCTGATCGCAACATCGTCGGGATTCACGCCGTCGACCTGGTCTGGGGCCTTGGAACGCTGCACTGCATGACGCAGCAGGAGCCCGCCTGATGGAGATCGACTTCTTTTCAGTCAACGAGCTGATCACCGAGCAGGATGTTGAGGGCTTTATCGCCGATGGCGCGCCGGCGGACGAGTATGAGTCCGAGGTGGAGCTGGCCCTGCACGGGCTTCAGGCGCTGCCGAAGGCGGAGGCGACGAAGGACCGGATCGTCGAGCTGCTGGAGGGAATCTGGCGAAAGAACTTCAGCCTGTCCGATGCTGATCTTCAGTCCAGGCAGCCTGCCTTCGAAGCCATCGCCGATCGCATCCTCCATTTCTTCGGATGACCGACCCTGAGTACATCGCACTCGCCATGGAGCAGGCCCGGCTCGCCGAGGCCGCCGGCGAGGTGCCGGTCGGGGCGATCGTGGTACTGGACGGAGCAGTCATCGGCTCGGGAAGCAACCGTGTGATCCGTGACTCTGATCCGACCGCCCACGCCGAGATCGTTGCGATCCGGGCCGCCGGGCTTGCCCTTGGGAACTACCGGCTCGAGGGCTGCACGCTCTTCGTCACCCTTGAGCCGTGCGCCATGTGCGCCGGGGCGATCCTCCACGCGAGGATTGCGCGGCTGGTCTACGCCGCCGCCGACCCGAAGGCGGGGGCGTGCGGGTCCGTCCTCTCCGTCATGAACCATCCCCAGCTGAATCATCGCGTCGAGGTTGAAGGCGGAGTCCTGGCGGAGGAGTGCGGGGCGATGCTGACCAACTTCTTCCGCTCGCGCCGGGGCAAGGCCTCGCAGACCGAGCCTTCTTCATCAATTTCCTGAAAAAGAGTGCCCTCTACTTCAAAATACCCGGGTTCGCTGCATCTACCAGTAAAAGAGTTTCGAGGGAGCGTGTATGGCTGGTCGTCTTGAAGGAAAAGTTGCAATCGTCACCGGTTCAGGCTCCGGCCTTGGACAGGCTATCGCGGAGCGCTATGCACAGGAGGGCGCTAACGTCGTCGTCGACTACCGCGGCCATAAGGACGCTGCCGAAGAGACGAAGTCAAAGATCGAGGCCGCCGGCGGGAAGGCCATCATGGTCATGGCCGACGTCTCAAAGATTCCCGACACCCAGAACCTCGTCGACCAGGCATGGCAGCAGCTGGGAAGCTGCGACATCCTCGTGAACAACGCCGGGATTGAGAAGAACGCTGGCTTCCTGGACGTCACGGAAGAAGACTACGATGCCGTGCTGGACGTCAATCTGAAGGGCGCTTTCTTTCTGACCCAGGCGTTCGTGCGGAAGCTTCGGGATGCGAAGAAGCCCGGACGCGTGATCAACATGAGCTCGGTCCACGAGGACATGGTCTTCCCGAACTTCTCTACCTACTGCGCCTCGAAGGGCGGAATGCGAATGGTCATGCGGGACCTCGCCGTCGAGCTCGGACCGCTGGGGATCACGGTCAACAATATCGCCCCGGGCGCTATCAACACCCCCATCAACACCTCG
>CAZZZQ010000644.1:0-2514 GCA_964658405.1 uncultured Sphingomonas sp. | reverse complement strand
CATCTTCAATATGACGGAACGCGCGGACGGCTCCACTCGCGCCGTCCAGCCCCAAAGTTACTTCGACAGCCAGCAGTTTGCGACCGCCGTCTACCAGTCTGAGTTGATGTACCGGCTCACCCAGTTGGGCTACGAGATTGTGCCGGGAAGAAGCGGCGCACCCGAGATTAATGGCTACACGCAGGAGTATCTTGACGCCTCCAGTCCTCGCAGCCAGCAGATTCGGGAATACCTCGAAAAGAGCGGCTTTGCGGGGCCAGAGGCCGCGCAGATCGCCGCCCATTCCACCCGCGACAAGAAGGGAATTCATACTCCGTCCGAGGTGCTGGCGGCTCACAGGCAGGTCGCCGCTGAGTTCGGTAATCAGGCAGATCGAGTCGTGCAGGAGGCGAGAGATCGGGCAAACAGCATGGAACGGCAGCCGCTTGCGACGGCACCGGAACGTGTTCAGGAAGCCGTTACCTTCTCCAAAAGCCGCAACTTCGAGCGCGAAGCCGTCACCGATGAACGGGACATCATGCGCGATGCCCTCCGGCGTGGCATGGGCGACCTTACGTACAGCCAGGTGCGCGGTCACTTCGAGCAGCGGGTCGCTTCGGGCGAGTTCCAAATCACACCCGGCCAAAAGTATGAAACTGGCCGCCAATTCACGACCCGTGAGGCGATTGCCGAGGAACTTTCGACCATCAAGCAAATGCAACAGGGACGACAGACCGCCGAACCGATGATGCGTCAAGATGAGGCCACCGCCCATGCCCGCTCTCGCGCATTCCTGAATCCGGCGCAGCAAAGAGCCATCGAGGAGGTGCTTACCTCGCAAGACCGAATACACGGGCTGCAGGGCTTGGCCGGTTCAGGCAAGACCTCGGCTCTGTCCAGTATCCGTGAGGGCGCGGAGAAGAACGGCTATGCCGTCGAGGGCTTTGCGCCCACCAGCCGTGCCGCCGGCCAGCTCCGCGATGCAGGGATTCCCGCCGACACCTTGCAAGGTTTCCTTGCGCGTGGAGGGGTCGAACGAAACGCGGGAGACCCGAACGCACGGCACCTCTACATGCTGGACGAGTCCAGTCTCGCCAGCACCCGACAGATGCAATCCTTCCTAGAAAAGAAAGGCCCGCAGGACCGCGTACTGCTTATCGGTGATACACGGCAACATCAGGGCGTAGACGCCGGAAAGCCCTTCGAGCAAATGCAGGATGCCGGGATGCGGACATCCCAGCTTGACCAGATCGTTCGTCAGAAAGACCCGGAACTACTCCGTGCCGTCGAACACCTTTCGCGCAACGAGACCGCGACAGGCGTTCAGCTTCTCCAGCAGCAGGGGCGCATCAGTGAGATCCCCGACCGCCAGGAGCGAATCGAGGCCATCGCAAAAGACTATGTGGCGCGGCCTGAGAATACGCTTATCGTCTCTCCCGACAATGCCAGCCGCCGCGACATCAACGACGCCGTCCGCGCGGAGTTGCAGAACAGCGGTGCACTGTCGAAAGAGAACCACCCGATGACCGTTCTCACGCAGCGGTCGGAACTCACGAGCGCCGACCGGAATTGGGCTGCCCTGTACCAGCCAGCCGATGTTCTGTACTACACCCGAGGCAGCAAGGAACTCGGAATCGACCGTGGCACCTACGCCACCGTCGTCTCCACGAACCCCAAAGACAACCAGCTCACGGTCGAGAGGCAGGACGGCCAGCACGTCACTTACAACCCGGAAAGGCTACACGGCATTGCAGCCTACCGTGAGATCGTTCGCGAGTTCTCGGAGGGGGACCGAATTCAGTTCACGGTGAGCAAGCCGGATATGGATGTGAAGAACCGGGATTTAGGAACCATCGAACGAATTGAAGGCTCCAGCATGAGCATTCGGCTGGACGGCGAAAAAGGCCGAACACTGACGTTCGATTCATCGCAGATGCGGCACTTCGACCACGGCTACGCCGTCACGTCGCACAGCTCCCAGGGACTCACCACGGATCGTGTGCTCGTCAACATGGACACTACAGCACACCCGGAACTCATCAACACACGATTCGCCTATGTGTCCGTGTCGCGGGCCTCTCAGGACGCGCGAATCTACACGAACAACGTTTCAACCCTTGCTGAACGACTCAGCACCGACATCAGCAAAAGCTCGGCCATAGAGGTCTCACGACCTAACGGCGAGACTCAAACCCAGCAACCACAACCCAAGGAGCAGTCCATGACGAGCACGAAAGAGCAGACCCAGGAAGAGCAGCGGCGGCAATTCCAGCATGAAACTCAGAACCCGGTAAACGAGAAGGCGCAAACCGTTAACGAGACTGACCTCCGTCACTACGCGCCCATTCAGACTGCACTTGCGACTGAAGCCAGCGGCTACGATTGGAAACGCGAGACCGGCGACATACAGAGCTACCAGCACCAGCAAAACGGAGGATGGCTGCACATCGACCCGCAAGGACAGTTTTACGATAGACAAGCCCAACCGATTTCGCGGGATGTGGCGCTAGAGGCGACAGCACACCCTGTCGCTCC
>CAZZZQ010000643.1:0-2515 GCA_964658405.1 uncultured Sphingomonas sp. | reverse complement strand
ATTCGGTCAAGGTCGGGCAGGTCTTTTCGATCGGGCTGGTCGTCGTGCTGGCGGCGCTGCTGGGGGCCTCGTCGGTGGTGCTCTGGGGGTTGCGCGCGTTTTTGACTCGGACACGGCTGCATCTGCCCTCGTCGCTGCGGCACGGACTTGCGAATCTTTACCGGCCGGGCAATCCGTCGGCCGCGCTGCTGGCTGCGCTTGGCATGGGCGTCATGCAGATCACGACGGTGTACCTGGTCCAGCAGGCGGTGGTGAATGAACTGCATATCTCCTCTGCGCCGAACCTGCCGAATGTCTTCCTGATCGACATCACGAAGGAGGAGATCGATGGGGTCAAGCGGCTGCTGTCGGCCCAGCCGCATGTCCGGCCTGATCTCGAGATGCTGCCGGTGGTGTCCTCGCGCATCCTCGCGATCGACGGCGTTCCGGCGTCGGAGTTGAAGCTGCGGAACTTTCCCAAGCGAATGCTGCAGTCGATCAGTTTGACCTGGTCGGATGCCGCTCCGCCCGGCACGACGATGAGCACGGGCAAATGGTGGACGGCGGGGGAGAAGACCGCCGTGGTCGCGGTCGCGCAGCGGCAGGCTGAACGGCTCGGTGTAAAGCCAGGGTCGAAGATCACCTTCTCAGCGCAGGATAAGCAGTTCACCGCGACGGTGACGGCGACCTTCAAGGCGGATGGGCAGCATGCGTACTCGCGGGCGGAGTTTATCCTCCCTCCGGCGGCTTTGGAGGGAATTCCCGCGGTCTGGTATGGCGGAATCCACGTCGACCCGGCGAACGTCAGCGAGGTGCAGCGGGCGCTGTATGCGGCATACCCGAGCGTGACCGTGATCAATGTGGCGCAGGCACTGGAGACGGTGCGATCGGTCGTGATCCAGATCACCTACGTGATCCAATTTCTCTCGGCGTTCAGCATCTTCGCGGGGATCATCATCCTCGCGAGCGGGATTGCGGGGACACGGTACAGGCGCATCCGCGAGGTTGTGGTGCTGAAGACGCTGGGAGCGACCCGCGCGCGGATCGCCACGATCTTCTCGATCGAGTTTGCCGTACTGGGGCTGGTCGCAGGCTTCGTGGGGATCTTCTTTGCCAATTTGAGTGCCTGGGTGCTGCTTCACAAGTTGACGGTGGAGTATCACTTTCGCTTTCTGCTGACGCTCGGCGCTCTGCTGGCGACGGCCCTGCTGACAGTCGCGACGGGATGGATTGCGAGCCATCGGATCCTCGGACAGAAGCCGCTTGAGGTTCTTCGCGAGGAGTAGCTGAGGGGATTAACCCTGCGTTCGCTCTGCGACTCTAGAATGAGGGTTCATTCCATCTTCAGAACGAGGTTCTTCCATGTCGTGCGATCCATCTGAACTGCGCCACGTTCCCCTGTTTGCACTGCTGGATGACGATGAGAGGGCCATTCTGGCGGCGCAGGTGGAGCTCCGCACCTTCGCTCCACGCCAGCGAATCTACAAGATCGGCGAACCCGGCAAGAATGCCTACATCATGATGTCGGGGGCGGTGCAGATTACGACGGTGGATGAGGATAAGCAGGAGGTGCTGCTGGATGAGCCGCGGCACGGTGATCTCTTTGGCTTCGCCTCCATGATGGAGGAGACGCCGCACTACACGGCCGCGATGGCGATGGAGCAGACGCAGTGTATCGAGGTCGACAAGAACGATATCGCCACGCTCTTGAAACAGAAGCCGATGGCCGGGATGGATATGCTGACGGTGCTCGGCCGGCAGAACCACGCGGCGCAGGAGCTGGTTCGGCTGCGTACGCGGCGTAACCCCAATGATGTCATCGATGAGGAATCAACCTTCGGGGAGCGGCTTGCCGATGCGGTGGCCCGATTCGGCGGATCGTGGACCTTTATCATCTCGTTCGGCATCGTCCTCAGCGGCTACACCGCGATCAACGTGATTCTGCGTGGGAAGGCGTGGGATCCTTACCCATTCATTCTGCTGAATCTCTTCCTTTCGATGCTGGCGTCGATCCAGGCCCCGGTCATCATGATGAGCCAGAACCGGCAGGACACGAAGGACCGGCTGCGGAGTGAGCTGGACTACGAAGTGAACCGGCGTGCTGAGGCCGAGATCCAGGGGCTTTCCAGCAAAATTCACCTGCTTAGCGACAAACTGAGCGATGTCGATGATCTGCTTCGCGAGCAGGGCCGGCGCTGAAGACTGATCGAGCAGAACGACGCTGAAATCCAAGGTTTTGGTATGATGACGTCATTGATCCCAAGATTGGCTTTCCTCTGCGGAAGCCCTTATACGTTCTGAACTATCTGCGCAACTCTTTCTGTGGAGCCGGGTTAGGGAACTATACGGGGGATCGGTATATCCAAACATCTTCTCGAACGTCTTTATAGAGACTTTATGCAGTGTGTGTAAGTGTTGACGTGTCCCGTTGAGTGGAATGGCGCGGGCGCGCAATGGAAGTTTCGGGGGATGGTTTGTTTCGTACGTTGAGTCGTTTGAGTTTCACCGGTCTACTGCTCGTTTGCCCGGCACTTAC
>CAZZZQ010000642.1:0-2521 GCA_964658405.1 uncultured Sphingomonas sp. | reverse complement strand
GCCATCGCTGACGACCAGCACGTCGATCTCACCGATCCGCACTGCGTAACGCGAGGGCACCAATTCTTCACCCCCCACACGTAGTGGGCCAGCATATCCCCGATCCGTTCGCCCATTGTTGGCAGGTACTGCATCAATCATCGTCATTCCTTTCCTGGGACGCGCGTGCATCTGTTTCGGCAGTCGCAAAACGCGCGTCCTCCCCAGGGACGAGACCGGGTTGGCAGATGTGACATGAGCGATGAAGTCGAACTTATCCCCCTGGACGATCGCTTCTCCTTGAATGCTTGCTAGGGCGAAAAGCCTCGTTTTCGCCCGTCGCCGTCGTTAAAACGATTTCGTCAAGAGCCGTGGACTTTACGTTTCCGGCGCCTGCTACGAGTCGTGAAGAGGCTCAAAGGGCTGACCGCCTTCAGTCTTCGCCGTCCGAAAGCGGACTGGCGGTAATCCACTCGTCGCAGTCGTACGCCCTCGTCCACCACGCTGCCTCAGAGAGGACGTTCCCGAGGCCAGCAATGGATGGATCCATGCCGGTCCGCCACGATGGTCCCGCGAGGCTGACCGGAACGCGATCGGCGTAGGGGAAGGCGCCCGATGCGGCAACCATCGTCACGGCCGACGTTGAGGCTTCGGCGCCTCGTTGGAACGACGGTCGGCTGCACCCGAGCAGATCGTCGCCAACGACGACAGTCAAGCGGAGGGCGGGACCGGGTGGGAACAGCTGTTGAGACTTGACCACCCGGTCCCTGTCGAAGCGGGAACCTTGGGAAGGAATTCGCTTCGATGTCGGTCACGCCCGGACTTCACTCCCAGGGAGAAGCCAGAGTCGTGAATTCGGCAATCAATACTTGCGCACCAGGGGCGTCGGAGCTGGAGCTGCGGCGGCGACCGAGTAGAGCGGAGCGACGATGCGCACGAAGCCGTCGGTCGATTCCGTCCCGCTCTGGCGAACCGCCACGTCGCGCGCCACCATCAGCTGGGCGGTGAACGGTCCGAAATCGTAGCCGATCAGACCGCCCACGGCGAAGCGGCCGCCGCGCGCGGTTCCCTGGCCTGAAGCGATGGCGCGTAGGGCGTCCCGTCCGCCGAGCCCCAGATCGGTCTCGCCGTAAGCGACGGCACCGATCTCGAACTTGCCGAACTTCTTGGTCGCGGTCAGGTCGAGGAGCAGCGCGTCCTGGAGGTAGAAGGGCCCGAGTGCGGTGCCGACCCGGCCGCCGAACCGGCCGGGCGAGTCGTAGAAGTTGTGGGTCAGGTTGGCCGTGAGGTTCAGGCCGTCGCCGGTGTAGCTGATGGCGAAGCCCTGGCGGTAGGTGTTCGAGGACAGCTGCGGCAGCACCGGCGTGGCGCCGAGCAACGAGCCACGGTCGCCGTCGAGGTCGTTCAGGTGGACGGCGGCGAGGTAGCTGACGCCGACGTTGTTGCCGAGGTCCCAGGCGAAGATCGAGCCGACGAGGGTGCCGACGTTGATGCTGATGTCCTGGTTGGGCCTGCCAGCCGGGCTGCGGCTGAAGCCGAACACCGTCGGCTGCGCGATCAGTGGCTCGATATTCGCGCCGAAGATCTTGTAGCCCGTGGACCAGACCAGCACCGGAACGTTGATCGCGGTGTCGGCCGAGAACCGCGTGTCGTTGCGACGGTAGATGAACGTGTCGATCGCGTAGACGCCCGGCGGAAGCGGTGCGCCGACGGCGAGACCGACCTGCTCGCCGGGAATGGTCGTCGACTGGGCGTACGACGCGGTCGCGCCCAGGGTGAATGCTGCGAATGCTCCCGCCGCAACTGCGAATTTACTCAGCATCATCGGTCCCCTTCTGGATGCGTATCGGTCAGCCGCCATCGTTCGCCGAAAAGCATCGGCGCCCATGGCGATCGACAAATTTTGATTCAGATTATTTTGATTGCATGCAAATACATACAATCTGTATGTATTTGCATCAATGCTTATATTCTGCATCCCGACATCAAAGAGTCTACCAAATAATGCTTGAGAGATGCTTAGATAGTCGCTTTGTTGCATGAACGGCACAGACTTCTGCTGGCCTGCGCGGTCTGGGGTGGCTTCGACCCGGGAGATGGGTCTGCACGACACGCCTCTAAGGTTCTTCGCGACGGCGTGCGAAGTTCGCTTAGACCGCGAACTTCAGGGCGAACCGCTCGGCACCGAGGCGCTTCTGGATCACCTGCACGACGTGCTCGGCATCGCGACCGACCGCCCCGAACCGGCCCGAACCCCAGGTGTTCAGCCAGGGCAGGCCGATGAAGTAGACGCCGTCCTCGTGCGTGATGCCGCGCTTGTGCTTGGGGCTGCCCGCGCCGTTGAACACCGAGGCGTCGAGCCAGCGGAAGTCCGGCGTGAAGCCGATGCACCAGACGATGCCGGTGATGCCGGAGCCTTCGAGGACGAGGCTGGTGACCGGCTCGCCCGGCTCCCAGACCGGTGTGTAACGCTCCTGGGCCGGGGCATCGATGCCCTTCTCGGCGATGTACTTGTCGATGGCCGCGTTGATGCCGTTGTAGG
>CAZZZQ010000641.1:0-2526 GCA_964658405.1 uncultured Sphingomonas sp. | reverse complement strand
TCTTCTCGGGAAACGGCGTGAAACTTGTCGCACCCGCCTGCTGCTGCCACACGGGATCATCTGCTTTGTGTGGGGTAACAAATATGCCAAGGTGATCCTGATACCACTGGGCCAAAACCCTAGGATCGCGTGCGCGGAAAAAGAACCCTCCGATCCCAGATACAGCCTCCTTGGATCCTTTCACGGGAGGCGTCTGCTCAGCTCTCGCGAAGGACTCTGGGATGAGTGCAGACCCTAGAGCGGCAGTGAGCATACCGATAGCTTCGCGGCGTCGCGTTTTCATCAATTCTCCAATTTTTCAGAGTTTACTGTTGCATTCGCGCATCATGCAAGCTGTTTAGATGTGAAGCAATCCCCCCGCCCACAAAGTGTGCTTTCGGCAATGTAAACCGCTGGATCGTCTCCCTGAGACGAAACGCCCATAAAGTCGATGTTTGTCGGCAACTTCGATTTCTCCCCTTGTAATTTTTGACCCGACGAGCCGGTCCTACCGCCCCTTCCGGTCGCCCGAGGACCCGAGATTGCCGAAAACCCCGACTTTCGAGGAACTAGGCTGGTGTCTCCTGCCTTCGGGCACCAAATGCTGCCATGATGAGGAGGATTACTGCCAGGAGGGTCGCTGGGATCGTCAGCATCATTATGATCGCGGCGGGTCCATGCATATTTGTTCCGCCAATTGAGCCGCCTATAAGAAGCAGAGCAAAGGGTGCGATGAATACGATCCCCGCCATGATCGTCCGACGCTGTTTGCTGCACATTCTTGCCCAGCCGATGCACCCTATGTGAGAGAAGAGCACGCCAAGCAAGATGCTCATCCCGAACGCGTCATAGTGGTGCTCAATAAAGTCAAAGTCGAAATGCGCAGCGAGATCGATATAAAACGCGGAGGCACCCGCGACCACTAAGACTGCTCCCGTGAGCGCTATAAGCCGCCACAGCCCCATCGGTAGGTGCTCTCGCTTCATTCCCGGATGATACAGAAGCAGGAAGTATTAGCCGAATTCCCCGAAAACGGTGTTACGGGAACCCACGACGTCCTTACCCCCGAAATAGCCGAAGTCAATGAGCTCGGAGGTATTAACAGTCGAACTGGCAATCAAATGCCAGCTTCGAAGGGGCGTAGCGATTTGAGGTCCGGAAGTCCATAGGGATGTTCTATGTCGCTGAGGTCATAGATTTCTAGACATTTCAGGTAGCCTCCGCGTTGCAAAAGCATGATCCCCACCATCTTCCCATTCACTTCACCGATGGCATCTCCGATGGGATTGGCCCTAACCTCCGCTTTCGGGGCGCTCTCAGGCACCTTCAGATCTGCCGTCGGGCATCCGCAGCCACAGTGACCAGAAACGCGTGCGACAGCGAGTTGAGGGAGGAAGTCAGTTGCAGGCGGAGTGGAGTGCAGCAAGAGCCACTCGGCAATTGCATACTCCTGCTCTGTAAGTGGCCGGTCCACAACGATTGTCTCTGCCGCAACTTCCGCAGGAACGGTTATAGACTTGAGTTTTAAAATCGACGCATCAGTGTCCACTGTGAACGACCGTCGAAGCTGCGACAAGAGCGACGCAAAGCCCATTGGGGAAGTGTAGATCGGCTGGGTGACAAGTTCGCGGAAAACGGCGTTATGACCAACTTCGGCTCGTTCGAACGTCAGAAACTTCGAAGTTGCCGACAGCAACGATTCGAGGAAGTAAACTTCTTTAGACATTCGCATTCTCTATAGCCGGTATCGACCGTAAACCTATCGTTGCAGCTGGAATGCTATTTGCAGGATTGCTCCTATTCGGCTTGTCCGTTTTTGGCGGGATCGCGGTTCTTGGTTTACCTGTGTCGCCCGATACCTGGAGAGACGCTTTATTGGAATTTGCTTTGCTCAGCGGATTTCCGCTTTTCCTACTCTCGTTCTGGTCGCTTCGCCTTGGCACATTTGCTGTATGGCTCTATTTCTTCACGAACTGGTCGGCATGGTACCTATGTAGCGTTCCTAATAAGTTCTTCTGGCCTTTAAACATCTACTCGGCTCTGGTTCTTACACCGGCAGTCATCCTTCAAATCTGCTGTTTATGGCCCAAGCCGTCAAGAACACAACCCTTGTGACGGATTGGTTTAATGGATGGCAAGAAGCGGGTCGCCTTCACAAGGTAGTTCTCGGAAAACGGCCTTTGCGGAAACAAAATCAAAGTTGCCGGAAACACCGACTTTGCGGGACCTTCGTTACCGCAGGAGGGTATACAGACCGGAAACAATGAAGACGGCGCAGATTGCACTGACACCTAGTGCCACCCAGAAGCTCACTCTGCGGTCCGGGGCCTGCCTTCCGTAGCCCACCCACGTAAGAGCTAAAACCGCAAAGCCAACGCAAAGATCGAATGCGGGGCTGCTATGACCACCCTTCGCTGCGTCGCCGACTGGTCCAAACGCCATCATTGGCTTGCAAATCCTCCGTGTAGATCTCTACGCTAACCAAGCTACAGCAAACTCCCGGAAAACGGCGTTTGCGGCAACAACACCATTGAGTTGCCGGTGACC
>CAZZZQ010000640.1:0-2527 GCA_964658405.1 uncultured Sphingomonas sp. | reverse complement strand
ACCAGACCATAAAGCAGAAGGAAGAGGGTGACGACGAAGAGGACTGCGAACTCCTGCGGCGCCTTCGCTGCCGGAGATGCGAGGATTCGCCGGAGAAAAACAAGGGTTCCGCGGTCCTTCTGTCCATCGGAGCTGGCGGGGTGCGGAGTTTCAGTCACGATCACGTTTCTTGAGCGACCTCAGGCTAACAGAGTTCATTCCGGAGTTGCTGCAAAATGCGCCCGGTGGCCAGGGACAAAGGGCCTTCCATGGTGCATCCGCTTGCCGTCCTGTGACCACCGCCGCCAAAGCTTTCGGCGACCGTCGCCACATTGACGCGGCCTTTGCTGCGGATACTGAGCCTGAAGCGGTTGTCGATCGGCAGCTCGCGAAGGAAGACCGCAGACTCCACCCCGGCGATGCTGATGAGATGGTTGACGACGCCTTCGCAGTCCTCGGGGACGGCTCCGGCCTGGTCGAGATCCTTCTGCGTCACCCAGCTCCAGGCGAGGGGGCCGTCGCATTCCATGTGCGAGAGCGCCGCTCCGAGCAGCTTTACCTTGCTCAGCGGCGAGGTGAAGAGGATGTCACGGGCGATGCGCGCCGGGCTTGCCCCCTTGACCGCGAGAGCGTGCGCAAGGTCGAGCACCTCAGCGGAGGTTCCGGGGTAGGTGAAGGACCCGGTGTCCGAGAGGACCGAGGTATAGAGACAGGTCGCCATCGACGGTGTGATGTCCACCTGGGCGGCCTTCGCGATGCGATAGACCATGGCGGCTACGGCGCAGGCGTTCTCGTCGATCCAGTTGAAGGCGCCGAAGAGCCGGCCGCTGGCGTGGTGGTCGATATTGATGAGAGTCCGGCCCTCAAGATCGGTCAGGCCGGTGCGCTCGATGCTGTCGCACTCAAGGACAATCACGGCGCAACCATCATTCCCAGCCAGCGTGGAGTGGCGGATACTGCGGACGTTCGGCAGGGTGGAGTAGACCTCCGGTACCGGATCCGCGAGCACAATCTCGACCTCGTGTCCGAGCGCAACCAGGGCTTCAGCTAATGCAAGGGACGATCCGACGGCGTCCCCATCAGGACGCGCATGTGCGGTGACGACGAGGCGCGGGTGCGCTTTGATAAGTTCAAGCAGAGCGACGATGGCGTCTTCGTGAGTCATGATTTCGGAGCAGTCTCCGTGGTTGGAGCGACCGCATCGGCTCGCTTCTTGTCTCGCTTCCGCATGCGACCTAGAAGTTCATCCATGCGGCCGGTCATCTTCTCCGATCGATCGATCGCAAAGGTTAACTCCGGGACGTGGCGAACCCCCATCCGGTCGCGAAGCTGCGAACGGATATAGCCCCTTGCCATGGTCAGGCCCTCGAGCGTAGAGTCCTCTTCTGCGGCGTCTCCGTGGACAGCGACAAAGATGCGCGCGGACTTTCCGCCGGGCGCCAGGACGACCTCGGTTACATAGCTCGGGGCGATGCGGGGGTCAGACAACTCCCCCTCCAGCATGGCGCCAATCTCCTCCGAAAAGGTGCTGGCTACCCGATTTCGATGATAAGTTCTTGCTCGCGGTTCAGGCATTACTCTCCAAGAGTCAACACTCTAGCATAGCAAATAACGGCGTTCTGTCGCGTGGAGCGCGTCGTGCTCTACTCTTTCGGCCTGAATTCGAGAGAGTAAAAACGCCCAGACAGCTTCCTACTATGGAAGAATCTCAGCATAGGAATCGCGTACCTCGGCTCCGGAACCCATCAGAATCTTGTAGATGGCGGCATCGATCTGCTCCATCTGGCCTGCCAGATAAGAGGCCGAGCCGGAGATGCAAGCGATCCCGATGGTGGCGTGATTCCAGACGAGTCCTTCGTCGAGCTCCGCGACCGACAGGTTGAAGCCATGACGCAGCCTGTCCTTCAGAGATCGCACCACCTGCCGCCGATCCTTCAGGGACTGCGCATGCGGAATGCTGATCTCTACGGTCATCTTTCCGACCGGCATGCCCGCTACCGGTTCGAAACGCGAAGCAGGGTGACACCGTGGACCGGGACGGTCGCTGTGAAGCTCTCGCCCGTCACAGCGACAGGAGCGTGCTTCCAGAGGTCGCGCACTTTCAGTTTTTTCCCAGCCAGACCCCCTGGCAGTGAGGCCCAGGCGAGGCTCGCAGGAGCGGGGCTCTCCCCGCGGTTAAAGATGCCGATCACGATAGAGCCGTCCGCCATCGGCCGCCAAAGGGTTTCAACACTGCCGTTGGTGGTTAGCGTCTGGGTCGGCTTCGCAGCCTTGTCCTGATCGATCGCGATCACCTCGGGGTTCATCAGGATCGACTTCGTCTCGGGGGTCATGGTGCGGAGGTCATTCCCGGCGATCAGGGGGGCGGAGAGCATCGACCATAGCGTCATGTGGGTGCGGTACTCCTCCGCGTTCATGCCGCCATTCCCAATCTCGAGCATGTCGGGGTCGTTCCAGCGGCCCGGCTTCGTATAGGAGGCGATGGCAAGCTGGCCGAATCCGATCTTGTCCATCGAAGCCCATTTGTCTTCGATATCACCGGTCGTTC
>CAZZZQ010000639.1:0-2527 GCA_964658405.1 uncultured Sphingomonas sp. | reverse complement strand
CAAACACAAAGATCGATCGCAACACAGGTGACGCTAGCTCATCGACAGGTGGTGGTGCGAGCGATGGGCTTACTTGTACTGCGCAGCGGAGCGCAAACGGATCGCAACAGGTAGCACCTGGCGGAGGTACACCTGCACCTGCTTTCCCTCGGAGCGAGGTGAATTGGGATGGAGTGGACTGCTCTAACTTCACAGCCTGGGTGTATGACTTTGCGGGACTGACGGGCAAGTCAGTGTCGGGTTCCATTGCGCAACAGGCGTGTACCGTAGATGGAACGCAGCCAGGCGTTTTACTGAACATCAACAGCACAAACCTCGCGTCGATGGTGCAGTATCTGAAGCCGGGGGACCTCCTGATGATCTCGCAGGCCGCCACGCAGGCGTCTGGATCATACAACGGCGACTATAAGTTGGCACACGTCATTACCTGGACAGGGAAACACTGGTCCGACTTGCAAGCGGGTTCAGACAAGGATCTGTATGATCTAGACAAACTTGGCACGGTGGGTTCGCGGCTGGGCGGGGACTTCTTGCAGCATGGCGTCAGTAAGTCCGGGTTGTCGAGCGATGACGTATGGATGATCATCGACAGTCACTATGCCGGGCCTGCCTACCGTCCACTCTCTCTAAAATCAGGTTGGTACTCGGGCTCTCTGGTTGCCGTGCGAAGAATCATTGGCGCAGATGATGTCAAGAACGATCCCGTGCTATCAAAGTACCTGTTAGGTCAGACTGCGGACGACGCGACAAAACACGTCATGACTATCAGTGCGCCTTCCGGGGGGACAACGCTCTTCTACGACACAAGCAAGGGTTATAAGTGCTACCAAGCACTCGGCAAATAGCGCTATGCCACAAGAGTGACTGTTGTTCAAGCCGATTGCTTCCTCCTTCCGTGGCAGCAGCTGACCGGGAGGATCTCGGAACGGCCCGCGAAGTGGTCTGCCCGGCTTGCTTTGTACCAGTGATTAAGAGACAGGCTGGAATGAGGAAAGCAAGATGGCCCGAGGAAGTCGGCACCAATCTGGGCAGGTGGTGAACCTGCTGCGCCAGATCGAAGTAGCGGTAGCGAATGGCAAGACGACGGCGCAGGCATGCAAGGAGGCGGAGATCGTGGAGCAGACGTATTTCCGTTGACGCAAGAAGGATGGCGGGTTGCAGATCGATCAGACGAAGCGGCTGAAGGAGCTTGAGCAGGAGCACGGGAGCTGAAGCCGCAGAAGCAGAAGCCACGTGGCCGGCTGTGGCTCAGAGATGGATCGTGCATGCGGCTAGGGCCGGAGCAGCGAGAGTTACGCCTTCGTCAGTACTTTATAAGTCTTCGCCTAAACAGATGCGATCTTCGTCGGAAAACTTTCATGCCAGATCGTCCTTAAACGTGGCCTTGCACTGAGTCGCTACGCTCCGACCAATATCCATGTGTTGACCTAACCATAGCTGTAGACCGGCGGCATCGGCATGGGCGAAATTGTTCGGGCTGATCCCTGCGTCTTCGACTTTCTGCACAATCGTTTTCTCGGCAACCGTTGTGGGTGTTGTTCTAGATTTGCAGTCTGCAAGAAGCATCATGACAATTAATAGGATTTGGCCACCTGCTTTTATTAATTTCCCCCTGAGTCGTTGAAATCAGCATACAAAGGTAAAATGGCCCGGCTTTTGAGCCGGGCTGTTCTATGTCACGACTACATCGTTCGAATCCCCAGCGAGACGGGTCCAAAGATACAGTCGCGTCATTAGCGAAGGTCGATATCGACGTCATCCATATCTGTACTATCCAGCGTAACCGGCACCTCCTGCTTTCGATCTGGCGTCGTTGCCGGTCCTGTATGGCCATAATGACTGGCGCGAACCAGGTACGTTCCCACAGGCAGCAAGTCGAATCGGTAGCTTCCATCCGGGCCGGTAAGCGCATCGGAAGTAGTAACCGTTTTGCTGAGTGCTCCAGCGAGGACCTGTACGCTGATCCCTGCCGCCGGCCTTCCATTCTGCGTCACGATTCCGCGAATGGTGTGCAGCTGCTGCGTTGGGATTACGATGTCGACCCCGTCCGCCTCCGTTCCCTGTGCCACCTTAATCGGCTTGGCAGACGCCTCGTTCGTTGCATCAGGTGCCCAGACGCGTAAGTCCGCCAGTCCTGGGCGCTGTGGAGTTAGCTCAACATTGCCATTCACCGCCTTGACATCAAAGAAGTTCTCCGTCTCGCGTATCGAGACCTTGTATTCGCCTGGCGGCAATCCCACAATGCGATACATTCCACGATCGTCTACCTTCGCGGTTTGTGAGAATTCCAGGGCATGCTGTACGTCCGCGGCTGTTCCAATCAGCTTCCCCGAGACGAGCGTCGCCGTCACCATCGACGAGGTCGGCACCGTCCCGCCTACGTCCACACTCACCTGTCCGCTGATTGCTCCTGCCCGATGCACCACCACGTCCTGCCGGGCCTCGCCACCAGCTCGTACTGTCACCTGGGGAAACAGCGATAGCAATCGCTTTTGCTCTTCTGCATTAAAGCGCGGCAGCAACTTAC
>CAZZZQ010000638.1:0-2528 GCA_964658405.1 uncultured Sphingomonas sp. | reverse complement strand
AACTACACCGCCACGCTGCCTTCGAATCAGACCCCGGGCCAGGGCATCTGCACCTCGCTGGTGCAGGACCCGACCACCTGCTTCCGACGCACGCAGGACGGATACCAGACCAACTTCGCCGGGCCTACAAACTTCTCAACCACCAAGGCTCAAACCCGCTACACTCCGCGTGACTTCAAGCCCACCTACGTTCAGGCCTTCCACCTCGGAGTCCAGCGCGAGCTTCCTCTCCAGACGACGCTCGAGGTCTCCTATGTGGGCAACCACACAGTTCACATCGCCGCGCTTGCGGATACGAATCAGGCACGAACCTGCCTTGCATCGGAGATTCCCGCGGCGTCGCCCGGTCAATGCACGACCTCCCTGCTCAATCGTCGCCCCATCGGAAACTTCACCGACATCCTCACCGAGACCAGCTCGGGCTTCCTCGTCTATAACTCGCTGCAGACCAAGCTGGAGCGTCACTTCAGCAACGGCATCTTCCTGATCAACTCGTTCACCTACTCGCGCGGGATCGATCTCAACTCAGCCGATCTGGAGACACAGAACGGCGACGGCGCACTGATCAACATCAGGAACCCCCAGGGAGATCGCGGTCCAAGCGGCTACGACCAGCCGCTTAACAACACGACCTCCGCGATCGTCGATCTTCCCTTCGGCCATGGGAAGTACTTCGGCAAGACCGCCCCAGGCTGGCAGCAGCAGATTCTCGGTGGCTGGCAGCTCACCGGGATCAACGTGGTCACGAGCGGCGTCCCGATCAACCTCTCCTACACAGCAAGCAGCAATCAGGTTGTCTCCACGACGAGCCAGGCCTATGCACTCCGCCCGAATCTCACCGGTCCCGTATCGGCAGTGTACGGGCACGCACTGGTGAAGACGAACAGCTCGCTGAACGGCTTCTTCACGCCGGGCTCGGGCACGACGGCACCCACCGGGCTGTCCATTCCTTCAGGGACGCAGATCTTTGGGACGGCCGGTCGCAACTCGCTTCGCGGGCCTGCCTTCGGCCAGTTCGACCTGTCGGCTCACAAGCGCTTCACACTCCCGAACGAGCGGTACTACGCCGAGTTCCGTATCGAAGCCTTCAACGTGCTGAATGCCACCAACTACATCAGCCCCACCACAAACGTCGCCTCAGTAAACAGCACCAGCGGTGTGCCAAGCTACAACGCCGGCTTCGGCAGCTTCACCGGCGCAACCAGTGTCTACCCATCGCGCCAGGTGCAGATTGCCTTGCGACTGGCGTTCTGATAGCCACTGTCCGTACAGGGGGCAGCGGATCAAAGCTGCCTCCTGTCCCGCTGATTGAACCGTTCTACAAGGATGACCGCTCATGTCTAGACTTTCCGCGTTATCTCGTCGCAAGTTCCTGCTGAAGTCTGCAGCAGCCTCGTTCACAGCGCTCACGCTGCCGTCGCTCAGGGCGCAGCAATCGGGTGCGGCGGTACAACCTCGCCTTCCGCTACGCGATACCAACCTCAAGTTCAATCAGGATGGACATGCAATACGCTTCATGGGCAACACCGTGATCTGCCATCTGCCGGCTCAATGCGCGATGCGCGATCAGATGGCGCTCCTGCATGAGGCGCTCGCCACGTCGCCCTTCCACGACGCGCTCGGACTGACCTCGGTACCGAGCTATCACATGACCGTCTTCTCAGGCGCAAACGATCAGGATCGCCAGGTCACCGGATGGCCCTCGTACGTCCCGATCGACGCGCCGATCTTCGTCTGCAACCAGATGGTGCAGGAACGCATGGCCAAGATCACCCTGCACTGCGAGCTCCCGCTGCGAGTGCGCCTCGACCAGCAGGCCACCCTCAACTTCACGACGGCTGCCACCCTGCGAATGGTTCCAGCCGACCCGACCGAGGCCGCCAAGCTACGGTCGGTGCGGGAGCAGCTGGCCGAGGCCTACGGCTTCCGCTCTAAAAATCACGATTCGTATCAGTTCCATATCACCATGTCGTACCAGGTACGTGCGTTCTCCCCTGCTGAATCCGCCGCGTATCGCACGCTACTTCGGGAATATCTCCCCAAGATCATCGCAGCCGCACCCATCCTCGAACTGAGCAGCCCTGAATACTGCACCTTCGAGGATATGCAGCGCTTTGAACCCAGGCTCCTGCTTCGCAGCTCCTAAGGCATACTCGCTTGTGCATGGTTGAGCCTTCTGATTCTGTGGCCTGACGACTCAGCCTTCGAAGTCCTCATGTTCAGCCATCCGGAGGTTCTGATCAGCGAGACTGGTCAATCGAAGTCGCGATCACGATCGACGCCTTCAATTGCCTAAGACCATCACCCGGAACGCATCCATAGAGGCTTTCTATGGCACCAACTAATTGTTGACAAAGATGCCGGGGTTGCCCTTCCGCGCTGCCTCGATGTACTTCGGATGCAGGTCGTGAAAGGACGACTCCACGGCTCCAGGAAGCGTCCATTCAACCAGAACTGCAAGGTCGGAAGTAGCAGAGTGTGCATGCCCCGAACCCTTCTTCATTCCGGGTCAAGAATGAAGAAGGGCC
>CAZZZQ010000637.1:0-2532 GCA_964658405.1 uncultured Sphingomonas sp. | reverse complement strand
ACAGCCACTAAGCCGTTAATCCGTCATATATAATTGTTACAGTTCTATGAATTTATTCATTCTTCGCCACGCAAGTGCCGGCACACGCCGTGCAAACCCCAAGCTGGACCTGAAGCGTCCGATCGACAAGGACGGCAAGCGTCATACCCTGCAACTCGCCTACGTGCTGAACGCGTTGAAGATCAACTTCGACCTGATCATCTCCAGCCCTCTAAAGCGCAGCCTGCAGACGGCCACGCTTCTGGGCACAGAGACCGGCTACGAGGCGCCCGTCATCCTCTCGCCAAGCCTCGCACCCGAGGCAAAGCTGCTGGACTTTCAGCACCTGCTGGACGAGTGCAAGAATCGCGAAAATGTCCTTGTCGTTGGGCACAACCCCAACCTGCAGGCCTTCCTCGGCTCGCTGCTGGTTCCCGCCGGCGCGCACACCGAGGCCCAGGTTCGCATGCGCAAGGGCTCCATCGCACGCCTGAACCTGACGCGCGGACCGGCCAACCTGCAATGGCTGATCGATCCCCGCACGGTTCGTGCGCTCTACGCGACCTCGACCAAGAGCTCGCGCCGGAAGACTGCGAAGAAGTAAGCAGCCTCCTTCTTCAGCGACCATGCCTCCAACTCCGCCCCTCCGCGTCCCGGCACCAGCTGCAGGATGACGCGTTTGGGGTAGACCAGCACACGCATCTGCACAACGGCGCTGGCGCGATCCTGATTCAGGGCCTGCGCCAGCCGCAGCAGAACGACCGCCCGTGTGATCTGCTCGTGCTGCTCGATCGGGATCGCCCGCATCACGCGATCGGCCGGCTCCGGGCGGCTCTTACCGAGGAAGCGGGCGATCGCGCTGACCACCAGCCGCTGCTCCGGTGAAAAGCCGAAGATCTCCGAGTTCGCAATAATGTACTGCGTGTGCCGGTGGTGGCCCTGATGATTCATGAACTTACCGGCGTCCTGCATCATCGCCGCTGACTCCAGCCAGAGCCTGTACTCCTCCGGGAGCAGGTGCATCTTCGCCAGGCCGGTGAAGAGCTGGACGACGTGCTCACGGACCGGCTCGGCCTTCTTCTGGTCGATTCCATAGCGACGGCAGACCTCCAGTACCCCTTCCCAGCGCTCGTCTTCGATCTTCTTGTGAACCGAGGCGCGCAGGTCAACCTCACCCAGCATCTGCGCCAGCATGCCATCGCGCAGACCGAGCGAAGAGTAGCGAAAACCCTGCATTCCCATCCGCTCGAGCAGGCTGGCGTAGACGAAGGCTCCGCCGAGGATGATCTCCGAGCGCCGCGGACCGATCCCCTGGACCGCCGCACGCTGGGCGTTGTTCATCTTGACCAGCCGATCCGCGAGCTGGCGGACGCTCCCGGTCGCCGCCGTCAGGGGCCCGGCTCGGCGAACCGCCTTCTTGACCGATGGCTTCTTCGGTGCGGCCCCCTTGGCCGGCAGCATGGCGCTCGCCTCCGCCAGGGCCGCCGCCGTTCCAGAGGTCGCGATGACAAGTCCGATGCGGTGGTTCGTCCCGAGGCGCTTCTCGCCGCGCTTCAGCTCGCGCTCGATATATTGCTTCAGGCGGGCGATGTCCTCGCGCGTAGGCGGGTCGTTCTGGAGGAACTCCTGTTGGAGCCGAACCGCGCCGAGCGGCAGGCTGACCATCTGCTTCACACGACCGCCATCCGAGATCGTGACCTCGCAGCTGCCGCCGCCCAGGTCGATCAGCATGCACCGGCCCTTGGCGCCGGGCTCGTGGGTGACGACGCCGAGATGAATGAGCCGCCCCTCTTCCAGGCCCGAGATGACCTCGACGTTCCAGCCGGTTGCGGACTTGACCCACTCCGTAAACGCCGCCGCATTGCGTGCGTCGCGCATGGCACTGGTGGCTACGACCCGTACTTTATCAACGACATGCAGCTGAACTGCTTTATGGAAGCGCTTGAGCGCGCTGATGGTCGACGCCATGGCCTCCGGGGAGATGACGCCGGTCTGGAAGACGCTCTCGCCGAGGCGGGTTACCTCTCGATCCTCGTGGAGCGTCTTGAGGCGATGCATGTGCAGCGAGGCAATCTTCAATCGGCAGGAGTTCGATCCGATATCGATCGCGGCAAAGGTTGGCATCGGCTGGGCTTTCTCCTTCACGGACAGGCTTTTGCTGCAACGTTGTGCGACCAGCGTCTTATGGAACGAGACTTGGAGGCCGAAAGGTGTTCAACTGCAAACGATACCAGCGCGCAGATCAAACAAGGGTTTCACTGCATCACATCTCAAGAGTAGAACAAGGAAGCCAGCATCACGATGTCTGCAGCCCAGCCACAGGTTCTAAACGGAGCTTCTTCACGACCCCGCGGCCTGAAGTTTCATCTCCCCGAGTCGCCGACGCCGTACGCGGGCGGTCCGCCCCGCACCACGGCCGTCGCGATTCTCTGCGGACTCTGGGTCGTCCTTTTCTTCCTCTCGCTCTTCGCGCCGTCCCTGCTGGATGATGCCGATGCAACCCACGCCAGCGCGGCCCGCTATATGGCGACGCATGGCGACTGGGTGACGCTC
>CAZZZQ010000636.1:0-2540 GCA_964658405.1 uncultured Sphingomonas sp. | reverse complement strand
GTCCCCCGCAATTGCGCGGCCGCTTACAAGAACTTTAGTTCCATGAAGGAGTGCGACGTATGTTTCTTTCCAGCACCAAAGAAGATTTCAGCAAACGCGATGAGACCATCCGTGTTAACTCCTACACGACGGTTACGAAGCGTACTGGTGTGCCGTTCGACGTGTACGACAACTATTGGCGCGATGTGCATGGCCCGCTCTGCGCTCGCCTTCCGGGGCTCGGATGGTACGTCCAGCATCACTTCGCACCCGAACATGCGGACCACCTCTGGCCGCTGCCTGAGGGGGTCGTGCCCTTCAAGGACTACGCGCTCAGCGGCATGGTAGAGATCGGCTTTGCTTCTGAGGCGGATCAGGCACTCTTCGTGAAAGCGAGTCCACTGCTCTTCTCCGACGAGCAGAACATTTTCGACGAGAGCGTGGCCTACAGTCTTCCCCGTGGCTCCAAAACCTTTGTCGACCGGCAGGAAGACCCTGTGCCGAACGGCCCTGCCGCGTTCGATCTGCTTCATCTCCACTTCCACTCGGCACAGGACGATCCGGAGGACTTCGGAGCCTATATGAACTCATTTGCTAAAGCGCTCGTTGGATTCGACGGTGTGATGAAGGTACGCCTTCATTTGCCTGAGCCGCACGACAACAGCAAGGCCGACCCACCCGCTCCGGATGTGAAACACTCCGTTCCTTCGGCTCGCGTCCTGCTGTCGGTGCTCGAGATTGGGTTTCGCGATCCGCTCACTCGCCACAAGTGCATCGCATCACCCGCGTTTGTGAAACTACATGAGGGTCAAGGAAAGCACGTCAGCAAGCTGGCTGCTTTCAAAGTCAGCGGTGTTTATACCTACATCCGAGACGGCGAACTAACGACAGCCGGGCTACGCGGCAGTCGCGCCGCAGAACTGATCACAGCGCTCGGGGCAATCAACCAGGTGCAACCGGATGTCGTGAAAATCATGAAGACAGGCAAGCTCTAACCTTGGTCCAGCGCGTTGTGAAGATCATCGCTCCACCACTAAGAGTACGAGACAACACCCTGGAACCGTTGGACTGAGATGCGGCATGGAGCTAGAAGCGCCAGTCGGACTCTAGCAACATGCCAAGACGCGTGGCGAGGGATGTTTACCTCGCCACTGTTGCTTATGTCCAGAAATCCTCGTGCCGCAAGCCGGGCACGGATGCTCATCACTTCGGGCGGCGAGCGGCGGTTCGGCGCGGATTTGGGGTGGGAGCTTACGGTTGCGAACGGCCGAGGTCATCTTCTCGGAGAGAGCACTCTCCTTTGGCTCGTCAGCTGAAGTCCGCCGTATTCACCGCGTCAATCTTCTAAACAGCGACTTGGAGCCCGCACCCAGGGGGTTCGGTTCACAGGAATCGAAAGGCCTGCGCGCATCTGTTTGCTAAGGCAAGATCTCATGTCGGGCCTCGGGCCAAAAAGCGTATGCGGATGGCGCCAAAGTACATTCCAAACTCGCCGTATGAATAGTGGCTTCCATCTCATCCCCTTCATTCTGTATCAGACAGAGGAGAAGCACACTTTGCATTCCAGATTGGAAAACACCATGATTCAAGCGTTGGGATACGCAGCAAAGCATTCATTCAGTGACCTCAAGCCAATGCAGTTTGAGCGAGATGAGCCGAAGCCGAGTGAGATAGTTCTTGAAGTTTTGTACTGTGGAGTCTGCCACTCAGACATCCACCAGGCTAAGAATGAGTGGGGCAACACAATCTATCCGTGTATGCCGGGTCATGAGATTGTCGGCCGTGTTCAGTCGGTAGGCAGCAGTGTCACCTCCCACAAAGTTGGAGATGTGGTTGGAGTGGGTTGCATGATTGACAGCTGCCGTAGCTGCGAAGCATGTAAGGGCGGGGAAGAGAACTACTGTGAGGGACCCAACAGTTTCCTGGCAACGTACAACGGTCCCATGATGCCGGCCAGCAAATCACCGACCGGACAAAACCAGTACGACCGCGACAACACCTTCGGTGGTTATTCGAACGTGATGGTCGTGCCTGAGGACTTTGTCCTGAAGATTCCCAGCAATCTTCCAATTGAGACGGTCGCTCCGATCCTTTGCGCCGGCGTAACCACCTACTCTCCTATGCGGCATTGGAATGTCAAGGCCGGAGACAAGGTCGGAATCATTGGTTTCGGTGGGCTCGGTGACATAGCGGTGAAGATCGCAAAAGCGATGGGAGCCGAGGTGGTCGTCTTCACCACGACAGAAGAAAAGCTCGCAGAGGCGACCCGCCTTGGTGTCACTGGAGTCTATGTCAAAGACGAAAAAACCATGCTGCAGCACAAGGGAAGCTTCAACTTCATGCTGAGCACGATTCCTGAGAAGAGTGACCTGGAGCCTTTCGTTCCACTGCTAAAGCGCGATGCCTCGCTCATCATCGTAGGTGCGCTTGAGAAGCTGGAGCCGTTCAACAACATGGAGTTGGCTGGTCGTCGCAACACCATCGGCGGGTCTTCCATCGGAAGCATCCGCGAGACGCAGGACGTAATTAATTTTTGTGCTGAACACAACGTCACACCCGAC
>CAZZZQ010000635.1:0-2549 GCA_964658405.1 uncultured Sphingomonas sp. | reverse complement strand
ATTGCATCTTTCATATCATACGAGAAGCGGGTACCCGTAGGAAAGTGCCCAAATAGCACTCATCTATCTTTCCTTAGCTATCCCACATTATTTCCACTGCAATTACAAAGGGAGGGGGCCCGGGGGGTAATTGAGGTATATTGGGCCTTAACTTGAGGGCCCTATGGCCACCCCTCGGAAGCCCATTGGCTCGCCGAGAGACATGGGTGCCACGTCACTAATAAAGTGTGAACCTAAACCCAACATGCTTTGTCAACCCCTTATTAGTGCATATCAATCCAGCCTTTTTGCTGACGTGTGTAGCACCATCCTCATCATGAGCCACAAATCTTTGCCACGTCACCGCAGACGTTCTTGACGGCCGTGACCTCCCCGAGTGATACCCGGCGCGTCAGCGTCAGCGTTAGCGTCGACACCCCATCGACTGATTGATTGACGCTACGAAGTAGTCCCGCCTGGAGAAAATCTAACCTTAAAGTATCGTAACGTGGCACCTTCTGGTTGGCCCACGCCCGTCGATCCTCCGGGCGGAATTAGGCTACCGTAGTTGGACCTATGACCGTGAAGCTCATCGGCGACGAGATGCTTACGGACCTGCTTTCGCGAGCGAAATAACTTACTTGTGGAAATGCTGCTAATTGATATTTTTGCTTACGAAGAATTTCGCAATACGGAAACAACAAAAAGGTGGAGTGGAATGGGGTCCATGTGTAACTTTTGATGCAAGCGGCCGCAGAAAGATGTCGTCTAGCGCGGCAGGAGGGGGAAGTTGCGTTGCGTCGGCATGCAGGCGGCGGGGTGAGTTGGTCGCTCGAATCCGCGGGAGGAAGTCATCTCGTGGTCGCATCCTGTTCACTTTTTTCTGATGGAACAAGCGTTCACAGCGTAGGTTCTTGCTGGCTGGTAGGTAGGTAGCAACCTACCTGTGGCGGTAATATTGCAGTTGCATGTCCCTTGCATGTGAGCAAGCCTGTTTCGAGTGCGGGCTGTTTAAGGGTTTAAATTGGGCAGCTCAGTGATGGAATGATCATTGTGCAGTGCCTTGGCTAAAGGAAAGTTGAAGTGATAGATACTCAGCTGGTTCAGGATTCAAGAGGAGGACGATAAAGAAGTTCGATCGGCTGTTCAGTTTAGTTGTTGGCGTCTGGGTTTCTTGTTCTTGAATTGCGGTTCTGATTCGCGGTTACTGCAAGCTTCGAGCGAGATTGTTAGTCTCTTGTTAGTTTGAGGTACGGGGATCGAGAGGTACAGTACCGAAAAGTTTTGGTCAGGAATTTACAGGTGCAGATTGGTGTTGAGATTGCGACAACGGGTTGTACGTTGTCCGCTTGAGCAGGCGTTAATCTGTCCGAGGTTGGAGAAGTTGGAGAGGTCAGCAACAGAAAGCTTAGGTAATATCAAGATGACAATCTATCGGGAGATCGAGTTCACCGCCATATCTGCTCTTGATCTGCGAGACGTGAGGCATTTTGGCGGGAAGATGAGCCCGTACGTTGTGGCGTGGATTAACCCGGCCGAGAAGGTGGCTAGCCGCGAGGACAGTAAGGCCGGGATTGCCCCGGAATGGAATGCCAAGCTCCGCCTGGTTGCCGACGAGAGTCTTATCTTCGAACACGAGGAGGAGGTCGTTATTCACGTTGAACTCCACGATTACAGCACGCAGGGCAAGATAATCGGCTCTCTGTCGTTCAATTTGTCACAGTTGCCAGGGAAGGCTTCTCACTGGAGAGGGCCGGGCGAAGCTATCTTCATGTCTCTTCCGGTAAGTAGTTCCTTCGAAGCATGTTTTGCACAGGACATTGCCCGGACATCGCGTGATCGTTGATAATCTTAGCTTAGCTCAAGTCCCGCAGAGTAAAGTTTATTGGATTCGAACTGCATTGTTAAGACTTCAAATCCCCCGCTTGCGTGGGTGACAAGGAACTTTCTGTACTAGTATGAGGGTTTGATACGTTTATGCATCTCCGAAGCCCGGTTCGGTGATCTTGAACTGGTCTCGTTGGCGACTTTCAGTTACTTGTTGTCTTTGAACTACACTGTCATCTCGTACATACAAGTCGACCTTCATCTTATGCAAACTCGGAATTGGAATACTAAAGCCACCATGTTCATATGTTACAGGTTCGGAGACCCTCCGGTCGTGAACAGGGACTCTTGAACTTCTCAGTGAGGATTGGGGATCGCACGGATCAACTAGTCACGGTTCCCACGCAGCAGGTTGAAACCATCCAACCGGCAACTGCAGAAGACGTAGAGTTTGAAGAGAATTGTTGCGGGTTTCCTTACTTCCATCATGGCGTTTACGCACACTGATGATATCTCCCACAAATTTTCCGACGAAAAACTCATTCATGTACAAATTAAGAAATTCGGTCCTGTGACGAAATTGCTTATCATGAACCTCCAACAAGGAAATGGACATGGTGGCAACAACACCAGGGATTGAAGAATTCAACTGTCACGGGCCAAATTATACGAAGT
This sequence comes from uncultured Sphingomonas sp., assembly GCA_964658405.1. Taxonomy (GTDB): domain Bacteria; phylum Acidobacteriota; class Terriglobia; order Terriglobales; family Acidobacteriaceae; genus Edaphobacter. The sequence goes on along the minus strand of CAZZZQ010000635.1, from coordinate 68 downwards.
TTACTCATTAGTTGCTACGAGAGAGGCAATTCAATGTGCGCAACGGAATGTAAACGCTGCTCACAAAA
>CAZZZQ010000634.1:0-2559 GCA_964658405.1 uncultured Sphingomonas sp. | reverse complement strand
AGGAGAAGGAAGCCCGCAAACTCGCCCGACAGGCCGACGCTCCGATGGAGCAGCTACGGCTCAAGAAGGAAGCCCGGAAGTGGGAGCAGCGCGCCGAGGAGGCCGACGAGGACTTCCGGGACACACGCAAGAAGCTCCGCGCCGAGGCCGACAAGTACCTCGACCTGATTGAACAGTCGCTCCAGGGAACCCAGGAAACCGAGCACCTGTTCACGATCCGATGGCGGATCGCCACATAGACCACGGGCCATTCACAAACCGGACACAAATCGTTAAAATCATGAGAGAGAATGACCCGAATGACTGACGAGATCTACGAAACACCATCCACTACTCCAAACTTCCAGACCGAGCTGGCAGCGCAGCTTGCCGATCTGATTCCCGAGGCAATCGCCGACGGCAAGGTGGATGTCGAGAAGCTCAAGGAACTGCTCGACGGCGACACAGCCGACGGCAGCGAGCGGTTCGGACTGTTCTGGCCCGGCAAGAAGCGCGCCCTTCGCGCGGCGCAGGAGCCGACCACGGCGACGCTGAAGCCCGACTTCGACAACTCGAAGGACTGGAAGACAACCCAGAACGTCTTCATCGAGGGCGACAACCTCGAAGTGCTCAAGATCCTGCAGAAGCACTACCACGCCAAGATCAAGCTGATCTACATCGACCCTCCATACAACACCGGCAAGGACTTCGTCTACCCGGACAACTACAAGGAGGGTCTCGACACCTACCTCGAGTGGACACGCCAGGTCAACGAGGAGGGCAAAAAGGTCTCGACCAACGCTGAAACCGAGGGGCGCTACCACTCCAACTGGCTCAACATGATGTACCCGCGCCTCAAGCTAGCGCGGAACCTGCTCACCGATGATGGAACGATTTTTGTCAGTATCAGTGATCATGAGGTCGACAATCTCCGGAAGCTCCTGAACGAGGTTATCGGCGAGTCCAACTACATCGGACAGATCGCTGTGTCTAAGGGCACAACCACGGGTCAGGATGCGAACGACATCGGCAGCAGCATCGACTTTCTCCTCGTATATGCCCGCAGTAAGACGAACTACATCCCGAACGGCCTTCCGCTCAGCGAAGCGGACATGACTCGATTCAACATGGAAGACAGTCGCGGTCGATATAGCGTGCTGCAGTTCCGCAAGACAGGCACGAACGACCGGCGAGAGGATCGCCCGAACCTGTATTACGCGCTCACAGCGCCAGATGGCTCGGAGGTCTTTCCAATCGGTCCCGGCGGCTACGAGAGCTGTTGGCGCACCGCACGCGAACAGTTTGACAAATGGGATGCGGACGACATGGTCGTCTGGAAGCAGGATGCTGAGGGACTGTACAAGCCGTACATCAAGTACTACCTCGAAGGGCGTACCAAGCAAGTTTCCAACTACTGGGACGACATTGAGGGCAACAAAAAGGCCAGCATCACAGTCAAGGAACTCATCGGCAAGAACGTTTTTACAAATCCCAAGCCTGTCGGCCTTATCAAGAAGATTCTGCACATTGCAACCGATCGCGACTCGCTTGTTCTTGACTTCTTCTCCGGATCGGCCACGACGGCACATGCGGTAATGCAGCTCAACGCGGAGGATGGCGGAACGCGACGACACATCCAGGTGCAGCTCCCTGAGCCCACTCCTGACGACTCAGCGGCGCGCAAGGCCGGCTACGAGACGATCTCAGGTGTCGCGCGCGCCCGCATGGGCGTCGCCGGCAAAAAGATCGCGTCGAGTGCGGCAGGACGACTAGCGACCGGCTCCGCACCCCTCGACGTCGGCTTCCGCTCCTACAAGCTCTCCGATACGAACTTCTCCAAGTGGCGGTTGTCCAGTGATGTTGACGAGGACTCGATGCAGCAGCACCTGCTCAGCCTTCGTGACAGCGCAGCTGATGATGCCACTGCCGATGAGCTGCTTACCGAGATCCTGCTCAAGCAAGGCTATTCGCTGACCGAGGCCGTCTCGCCTGCTGAGGTCGGTGGCCTCGACGTCCGGCTTGTTCGTGACCGTGATGGCGACGTTGCCGTGTTGGCGTACTTGAATGAGCACGTCAAGCCGACGCTTGAGCAGCTTCGCGCGCTTGTCGATGAGGCGCCGACGCGGATTATGGTGCTCGAGGATGTCTTCCAGGGCGACGACGAACTTAAGACCAACCTAGTCCAGCTCGCGAAGAGCAAGGGCATTGAGCTCTGGACGGCCTGAGTATGAAGAACAGAACGGCGAGCGGATCACGGTTCCAGTTCGACGCCAGCCAGCCGTATCAGCTGGATGCGATCTCGTCCGTCGTCGACCTGTTCGACGGGCAGCCCAAGGACGCAGAGAAGCTGGTCACGACGCTGCGCGGTGCAGCGGTGCCGCCTGGGTCCGATCAGGCCGCGCTCGATATCGACCTCACGCAGGAGGTCGGTGCGGTCGGTAACAGCCTCGTCCTTGACCGCGACCTGATTCTTGCGAACCTGCAGCGCGTGCAGGACCGGAACGGTCTCGAGGTCGCACCGTCGCTTGCGGGTGACGCGCTCGACTTCGATATCGAGATGGAGACTGGCACCGGCAAGAC
>CAZZZQ010000633.1:0-2559 GCA_964658405.1 uncultured Sphingomonas sp. | reverse complement strand
CGACGTTCTGCTCAGCCTCATGATTCGGCCCAAGGCCAAGCTTGATGATTGCGCGCGAGTCAGGAATCAACTTTGTCTGCCAGCCGTTGTCGGCTTGGAGCTTCTGCATCGCTGCCTCGGTCTGAGAGTCCCAGTGGCCAGTCGCATCTCCGGTCAGGTACCCTTGCTTGATCAGGGCACTCTGGATCGCGGTCGCACGGGTGTCATCGATTGCCCGCTGCGAGGAGGTACGAACCGGCTTGACTGCGTGTTTATTGAAGAGCCGGGGTGAGGTTGGGCCGCGACGGGAGTGCGTCATCGCCATGCCTGAGACGGTCGCCGCGAAGATAACCGATGAAGCTAAAAGAATTCGTCCTAAACGCATAGAAGACGTTATACCTCTTTTTTTGAAAAATTGATTCGCGTGCCTGTCAAAACTGCCCCGACGTGAATAGCTTATGCCCTGACCAAGGTCCGACGCAAGTAGCAGAGGTTGCCTCGAAACGACAAAAGTACCGGAAGAGTATCCCGGTACTTTTGTCGTATTCGAGAGACGACCGCGTTATGGAAGTGTGCCACCGAGGAACGAGTTTCCGCGGGATGCATCGTTAGGAAACCGAACCACGAAGACGACATCGTCGCCCGGCTTCAGTGCTCCGACGAGAGCCTTGTAGCTCGCCTCATCTGTGACCGGCTTCTTGTTGATCGCGGTGATGATCAGCCCCTTGCCGAGGTTGATCTCGTCCGCGAAGGACCCGGGCCGGACTGAGGTGACCACGACGCCGCCCTTGAGCTCAAGCTTGGTAGCCATCGCATTCGGTACGGCCGAGACGGTGATTCCGAGCTTGCCCTGACCTGCATCCGGCTCCGGCGTCTGGTCGCTGTCCGGCGACTCGCCGTTGTTCAGATTGGCATAAAGCTTCGCGCGGTCGCTGATCGTCACCACGGCGGAGTTCTGCTTGCCGTCGCGGATGAAGCCGAGCTTGACCGTGCTGCCAACCTTCCGTGCCGAGATATCTGCTACGAGGTCGTCGCCATCCTTGATGGAACGGCCGTCGATCGAAACGATAATGTCATTCGGCTGCAGGCCTGCTTTTGCGGCTCCGGCGTTCGGTGTAATCGTGCTGACCATCACGCCATTCTGGAAGCCGTACATCCGCTGCACAGCGGACGACAGGGCAGGTTGGAACTGAATCCCGATCGACCCGCGAATCACCTTATGCTCTGGTCCGATCAGCATGTTGTAGACGGTCGCGATGATGTTCGACGGCATCGCGAAGCCTACACCCTGAGAACCCATGGACTGCGTGTAGATCGCCGTATTCATGCCGATGACCTGGCCTGCGAGGTCCACAAGCGGACCACCCGAGTTGCCGGGGTTGATCGCCGCATCCGTTTGAATGAACTTCTGGAACTGGCTCTGCGCCGTACCATTCGGGCCGGGCTCATCGATCGAACGATTCTTGGCCGAGACAATGCCCGCCGTAACCGTCTTCGAAAGCGAGAACGGGGAACCGAGAGCAAGCACCCAGTCGCCGACCTGCGCGCCGTCGGAGTTGCCAAGCTTGATCGTCGGCAGCGGCTCCTTCGTCTCGATCTTGATCACTGCGATATCGGTGTCCTTATCCACGCCGATCACCTTTGCGGGGTGACCTTCATCGCCAGGGCCGCCATCTGGATCGCTCGAGAGCTTCACGAAGATCTTGTCGGCCTTGTCCACGACGTGGTTGTTGGTGATGATGTAGCCACGCGAGTCCACGATAAAGCCCGAACCGAGCGCACGCCGTTCACTGCCACCGTCGGAGTCGTCGTCGCCCTGGCCGCCACCCTGGCCACCAAAGAAGCGGTTGAAGAAGTCCTGCATATCGCCAGGCTGCTGCTGATCGTCGTCGCCGCCACCTTGTCCCGGCGTATTCGGGTGTCCCTGCGGAAGACCGCGGCGCCTCGGAGTCTTTGTGGTCGACTGCTTTGGAAGCGACTCGGTGTTGATGTTCACTACCGCCGGACCTACCTGCTTCACAATCTGAGAGAAGCCATTCGACAGCGTCACGGGCGAGGGAACCGTAATCGGGCGGGCATCGGAGGAGTCAACCGTCTGCATCTCCTTGCCACTGACACTTCGCGTAAGAACCGAGCCGGCGAGGATTCCAATCGAGAGTGTAGCCAGCAGGGCGAAACTTGCCGTCAGGCCGCGGCTGCGGAGGTAGTCGCGCAGGGGAGTCTTCTTGGGAGTGTTCATTTCCATTATTGAGTCAGTCCTCGTTTCGTACACCGTAAGTATAGATGTTGCTTGGGATTCATTCAGGCGTATCAGGCGTAGCACTAAACAATTAGTTAGACGCCGTTATCGCATAAAAGTGTGTGCATCCTTATATAGGGATCACGACCGGAGGCGTCCGGGAGGGCAGAAGTTCGATCACGCCAATTCCAGCAAGGATCAGGAGTGCTCCTGCCAGGCCCCGCCTTCCAAGATGCTCGTGCAGAACAAGCGCAGAGGTCAACCAGGCAAAGACCGGTTCCAGCGTCACGATCAACGCCGTGTGGGTCGGGGTGAGGTGCTGCTGGGCGTAGCTCTGGACT
>CAZZZQ010000632.1:0-2562 GCA_964658405.1 uncultured Sphingomonas sp. | reverse complement strand
CGTTGACGAGCCCGAAAAACTCATCGTGCAGCGCCTTCGTGACCGGCCCCATCGTTCCATCGCCAACCAGGATGCGGTCGACGGAGCGGAGGTGGGTCACCTCGGCGGCGGTTCCGGTAAAGAAGGCCTCGTCACAGATGTAGAGCATCTCGCGGGGGAGCGCCTGCTCGACGACCGTGATGCCGAGGTGGTGTGCAAGTGTCAGGATCGAGCTGCGCGTGATCCCGTTCAGCACGGAGTTCGCAAGCGGTGTGGTGTAGAGCACGCCGCCGCGGACCAGGAACAGGTTCTCGCCGGAGCCTTCCGACAGGTAGCCGTTGACGTCGAGCGCGATGCCCTCGGAGTAGCCGTTGATCTCGGCTTCCATGCGGATCAGCTGCGAGTTCATGTAGTTTGCGCCGGCCTTCGCGAGCGATGGCATAGTGTTCGGTGCGAGCCGGCTCCAGCTGGAGATGCAGACGTCCGCGCCGTTGTTTCCGGGAACATACTTGCCCCAGGGGAAGTTCGCGACGTAGACCTCGACGGGCGACGTGAGGGGATTGACGCCGATCTCACCATAGCCGCGGAAGGCGATGGGGCGGACGTAGCAAGGCGCAACACCGTTAGCCTCAACGACATCGACGACGGCGGCGCAGAGCTGGTCGACCGTGTAGGGAAGCGGCATCCGGTAGATCTTCGCGGAGTCCAGCAGGCGCTGCATGTGCTCGGGAAGGCGGAAGATGCCTGCGCCATCGGGCTGCGTATAACAGCGGATGCCCTCGAAGACGGAGGATCCGTAGTGGACGACGTGGCTCATGACGTGAATCTGAGCTTTGTTCCAGGGAATAAGCTGGCCGTTGTGCCAGATGTTTTCGGTGGTCTGTAAGGGCATGGTCTCTCCTAAACTTTGACCACGATTATAGGCTGGTTGCAGGCCGCATGAGAGACTGAAGCGATGATGTTTGACCCACACAGCGTGAGCCTGGCGGTGCTGGAGCGTTCAGCATACGTGCGGTTTTCGCTGCTTGCGCTGAGTTCGATCTTCTTCCTGGTCGACCCGTTTGCGGCGCTTCCAACCTTTCTCGCGGTGACCGAAGGAGCTGACCCGATTCGCCGGCGTCGCATGGCCTGGAAGGCATCGCTGACCGCGTGCGTCTTCCTGTCGGCCTTCGCGCTGGGCGGCCAGTACATCTTTCGCATGTTTGGAATTACCCTGCCCGCCTTCGAAATCGCCGGTGGTGTGATCCTTCTGCTGATCGGGCTGGATATGCTCGAGGCCAAGCGGTCGCCCACGCAGGAGTCAAGCGGCGACACCATGGCCGCAGCGAGCAAGGAAGATGCGGGGATCGTGCCGCTCGGCATTCCGATGCTTGCCGGGCCGGGGTCAATTACGAGCGTAATGGTGCTGGTGGGCCAGGCGCAGACCCGGTGGCAGATGGTGGCGATCCTGGGATCCATCTTTATCACCGCGGTGGTCTGCTACCTGGTGCTGGGGAACTCGGACAAGGTAGCGCGCGTGCTGGGTGATACAGGGATCCGGATCCTGGTCCGCATCATGGGGCTGCTGCTGGTCGCGCTTGCGGTGCAGTATTTCGTCAATGGCATGGTCGATCTCGGCGTAATCGCCAAGCCCTCCTGACCTCTAGCGGACGAGGATTTCGGTCGCCGCGACTGCCAGACCTGCGATTCCCATGATGAGCCCAAGGTAGAAGTACCGCCGGTTCCGCGTAAACAGCGTGATCGAGCAGAGGACGACTGCCGTCTGCAGGAGCGCCTCGCCGAGATCGTAGCGACTCGCCTTTCGCTCCGCCCGCGAGACCTCGGCCTCCAGGTCGCGCGCCTTCTCCTGCTCTTCTTTCAAATCGGCGTTACACTTCGCTACATGGGCCTTGTATTCAGCGATCTTGCTCAGCGTGGCAGCGCTGGGGTTGGGCGAAAGACCAAGGGTGTCGATGACAACGTTGAGATTGTCCTGACGAATCTTCTTCGCCTGGTACTCATTCCACTGATCTCCAGCCCGGGACTGCATCAGCACTGCTTCGGTATGCGTCCGATGCCCGAGCACCGTAACCATGGCGACAAGGACTGCAAGGATAGAGATCGCGAGAGAGATTCGCGTCAGCGTCTCTTCTTTACCCTCGGCCGCTTCCTTCAACTGGTTGGAGAATTCCTGAATTTCAGTGGGTTCCATGGACGGATTCTAGTCCGGAGCAGTAAAACAAAGGAAATGCAGTTTTGTTTGTGTAGAGAAAATGCCCGTGCCTATTGGGCCAAACCCGCTTTTCGACAGGTTTGACGAGTTATTCACAGGGTGTACTTCTTGCATGGCCTCAGCATCGCTGCTAATCTCAGGAAGTCGCAGAGTGATGGCGAGCTTGAAAGCAGGCAGTAAAGAGCTTACAAGTGGCTGGAAACAGTCTGTAGTCCTTGCAAGAGTCGTTGATTCGGCAGGCAAGAGCAATACAAGCTTCGCACCTTGTAGTTTGAGGGAAGTCGGAGCGCAGTCCAAGTGTTGAGTTTGATGAGCCATAGGCCATCGAATCGAAACCCAAGCCACTGCAGTTGAAAGGTTTTCTAAGCGAG
>CAZZZQ010000631.1:0-2563 GCA_964658405.1 uncultured Sphingomonas sp. | reverse complement strand
CTGTTCCGCGCCGTGCCGGTCGACATGATGTTCCGCTATAACTTCGTGCCTATTGAGCAGCAGGAAGACCGGCTGGTCATCGCCGTCTCTGACCCCAGCCGCTTGATGGTGCTCGACGAAATCGCGAGCCTGCTCGGCCAGCGGCTCGTGACGCGTGTAGCAACGCTGTCGCAGATCAACGACCTGCTCAAAAAAACAGAGCAGTCGCAGCGCGTGCTCGATGAAGCGACCGAAGGGCTGACCTTCGACGTGATCTCGGTCAACGACCAGGACGATGAGTCGATCACCATCGAGAAGCTGACCTCGGAAGAGGACATCAGCCCCATCATCCGTCTGGTCGATACGACCATCTTCACCGCGCTCGAGCGCCGCGCCTCCGACGTACACATTGAGACCTACGACGACCAGCTCGTGGTCAAGTACCGCATCGACGGCGTGCTGCATCCGGCCATGGCCCCGATTGCTCGCGAGCACCACCAGACGATCCTCTCGCGCATCAAGGTCATGAGCGAGCTCGACATTGCCGAGCGACGCGTCCCGCAGGATGGCCGCTTCCGGGTGCGCTACAAGGGCCGCCTCATCGACTTCCGCGTCTCGATTATGCCGACCGTCCACGGTGAGAACGCCGTCCTCCGCGTGCTCGACAAGGAGTCGATGTCGGAGAAGTTCACCAAGCTCTCGCTCGACGTCGTTGGATTTGCGGAGAAAGACCTCGTCCGCTTCCGCCGCTATATTAAGGAGCCGTACGGGATGGTGCTCGTCACCGGCCCGACCGGATCCGGCAAGACGACCACCCTCTACGCCGCACTCAACGAGATCAAGAGCGAAGAGGACAAGATCATCACCATCGAGGACCCGGTCGAGTACCAGATTCGCGGCATCACGCAGATCCCAGTCAACGAAAAGAAAGGGCTTACCTTCGCCCGCGGACTGCGCTCCATCCTTCGCCACGATCCCGACAAGATCCTCGTCGGAGAGATCCGCGACGCTGAGACCGCGCAGATCGCCATCAATTCTGCCCTTACCGGCCACCTCGTTTTCACCACCGTCCACGCCAACAACGTGGTCGACGTGCTCGGCCGCTTCCTGAACATGGGCGTCGAACCGTACAACTTCGTCTCCGCACTCAACTGCATCCTGGCCCAGCGGCTGGTCCGCACGGTCTGCGAGTTCTGCGTCCGCGATGTCTTCTACACCGACGCCGAGCTGGAACTGAACGGCCTCATCCCCTCCGAATGGCAGGGCTTCGCCTTCAAGGAAGGACCCGGCTGCATGGAGTGTGGCGGCACCGGCTTCCGTGGCCGCTCGGCGATCCACGAACTGCTCGAGCTCGACGATGAGATCCGCGAGATGCTCCTCGCCAAGAAGCCCGGCAGCGAGATCCGTAAGAAGGCGAAGGATAAAGGTATGGCTTTCCTGCGCGACTCCGCAATCGATCGCGTCCGCGAGGGCGTCACCACCCTGAAGGAGATCAACAAGGTCACCTTCATCGAGGCCGGCCGTTAGTGCGCAACGATCTTCAACCTCAACCTCAGCATAGAGATGGCGGGATGTCTGGCTCGCTGGACAGGGTAGTCTAGTACGGAATGGGATTTCTACCGACAACGCTGGGGACGCGACCCCGTATCGCCCTGGAGCTCCGCTCAGAAGGCATCGTCGCCGCCCGCGCTGAAGATGCCGACGCGCTGTTGGTCGCCGTCTCGCAGGCCGCGCTTGGTGCTGACGACGTCACCCCGGGCTTGAAGCATGGCAATATCCTCAACCGTCGCGCCGTCATCGCCGCCGTTCGGACCGCGCTTGAAGCGGTCGTCGATCGCTCCAAGGAGCGTACGCCGATTACCGTAATCGTTCCCGACGCCGCCGTCCGCGTCACCTTTCTCGACTTCGACGCGCTCCCGGCGAAGGCGGCCGATGCTGTTCTACTGGTGCGTTTCCGGCTCAAGAAGCTCCTGCCCTTCGACTCTGAGGACGCGGCGATCAGCTACCAGGTCATGTCGACGACCAAGACCCAGGCACGCGTGCTCGCCGTCGCGATCCCCCGCGAGGTCCTTGCCGAGTATGAGTCGGTCATTCGCGAGGCAGGGTTTGAGCCCGGGGCCGTGCTTCCCAGCACCCTTGCCGCGCTTGCCGGCCTCGACGAGTCCGACGACGCGACCCTCGTGGTCAATGCCGGACCAAAGGGTGTAACAACCGCCCTCGTGCAGCGCGGGATTCTTCTACTCCACCGCTCCGTCGACATGACGACCGAGGAGCCATACGTCGAACCGGTCGTGGCGCTTCCGCTCGTCGACCGCGAGGCCTCGATCGAAGAGTGGGCGCTGCAGCAGCCGGTCGGAGTGGGCGCCACCGCCGAAGCCGAGGCGGAGGCAGCCCGGGAAGCCGCGCTCGCAGAGCCGAACGCAGTGCTCGAAGCCGTCCGTGAGGAGCTCCGCGAACTTGCACACTCGGAAGGCTCCCGTGAGGTGACCGAGGCGGTCAGCGTCGCCGCCGCTTACTTTGAAGACACCCTCGGCATGCCGCCCGGCGTCATTCTGTCCGCCGGGACGACCGGCGCTAAACGTCT
>CAZZZQ010000630.1:0-2565 GCA_964658405.1 uncultured Sphingomonas sp. | reverse complement strand
GCTCGAGGAAGGCGCGGACCTTCGAGCCATCCAGGAGATGCTCGGCCACGAGCGACTCTCGACCACCCAGCGCTACACGCAGCTGACCGTCACACAGGTCCAGCGCGTCTACGACGAGACCCATCCTCGCGCTAAATAGTGATGCTTTGCTTGCCATTCCCGCAGAGAATCAGCGCTCCGCACTTCACTGCATGGAGCCGAACGCTAAAACTCGCGCCGGCCTTCCATCGCGCGAGTCATAGTAACCTCATCGGCATACTCAATATCCGAGCCAGCCGGAACACCGGTAGCAATGCGAGTGATCTTCAGACCGGGGCTAGATCTGCGCAGCTCGATCGCAAGATAGCCCGCAGTAGCCTCACCCTCTGTCGTCGGCGAGGTCGCAAGAATAATCTCGGTCACACCAACAGCAGGATCGACCACCCGGGTCAGCAGGTTGGCAATCCGTAGTTGCTCCGGCCCAACGCCGCCGATCGGCGAAAGCGTTCCGTGCAGCACGTGATAGACCCCGTTGTAGCTGCGTGTCTTCTCAATCGTGGCAATGTTTGTCGGCTCTTCGATGACACAAACCGTGTGCTGATCGCGAACAGGATTGGTGCAGTAGCTGCAGGGGTCAACGTCGGTAATGTTGTTGCAGATCGAGCAGAGCCGAAGGTGCTGCTTCAGTTCGCGGATCGCAAGCGCCAGGGCATCGGCATCAGCAGAGCTCGAACGCAGCACATGAAATGCCAGCCGCTGCGCACTCTTCGTCCCGATTCCGGGCAGCTTGCGGAGCTCTTCGATGAGCCGCGACATCGGCTCTGCGAACCGTGTGGACATTTAGGTGAGACCCGGCAGGTCGGGGAGGTTGAGCCCGCCCATCATTCCCTGGACGTTCGCCTTCATGGCGTCATCGGCACGTCTGCCAGCCTCGTTGATCGCGGCGATGATCAGGTCTTCAAGCAGCTCTAGATCGCTTGAAGAGCTACCCATGACGGTCGGATCGATCTTCAGCTTCAGGAGTTCCTTCTTGCCGTTCATCCTCGCCGTCACCACACCTCCACCCGAGGTTGCTTCGACAACGGTTGTGGCAAGCTTCTGCTCCATCTGCTCCTGCATCTGCTTCGCCTGCGACATCATCTCTTTCATCTTGCCGAGATCGGAAACGTTCATCAGTTAGCTTCCCTCCCGCAGGTCGATCACGCTGCGTATCTCCGCGTTGAAGAGCCGCTGTGCCTGCTGAACGATTGGATGCGCGTTTGCCTTGGACTGCGCAGAACCCGCCTTGGCAGCACGCGGCTTTTTGACCGCCGCCGCTCCTGCACCGGGAAGCAGCTGCAGCTTCTTTCCAGTCACACCGTGGGCGGCGATGGCCGCGCGAACGATCTTCTCGGCCTCGGCGTTGATGATGATCCCAAGCATGCTCTTCGAGGCGTTCGTCTGAACCTTGATCGTGGTGTCATCGACCGTCCACTCGGACTCGTCCATGGCGTCCGCGGCGGACTGCTGACCCTTCGCCTCGGTAAGCGCCTCGACGACCGCCTGCTGGAGGGCAGCGGCTTCGGCTGAAACGGGCGCGGCGGCTGATTCAGACGGCTGCTCCGGCTCTGAGCTTTCAATCTCGACGGTAATCGCAGGAGGCGGGGGTACTGGCTCCGGCGTCCGAAGCTCGGCGACAGGCGGCAGCGGTTCAGGGAGCTTGACCTCAACGGGGAGCGAGAGCTCGGGTGGCGTCGGCAGCTCCGCTGGAACCTCAACGACTGCCGCCGCAGGCTCAATCGGAGCAGGAGGCGGGGTCGGAGCCGGTGTCGTCGGGGCCGGCGGCCTTGGAGCCGGAGCAGGTGTCGTCGTCGGGGCTGGCGGGTCGTCGAAGCGCTTCCGCCCACTGTCCTGCTGGAACGGTGAGAACGCAGGCTTGGCCGGGGCCGCGGGAGCGACCGCTGCCGGAGCGGGCGTCGGAGCCAGCCGTGCCGGAGCAGCAACAGGCAGAGCCTTCGGCGCGCTGATGCCGCGCTGGGTTCCGCCGGAGCCGGGGGTAACGGGCATTCCGCTGAGCAGCTCTTCGACCGGCAGCAGACGCCGCAGGTGTACCAGCTTCAGCAGGCCAAGCTCAAAGTGAAAGCGCTGCTCCTGCCGGTAGCCCAACTCGTCGAAGGTGCGGAGCATCACCTGCAGGAAGCGCGTCAGCTCCTCCTCGGTGAACAGCGCCGCAGACCGACCGGCCCGGCGCTGCTCATCAGCGGAGATCTGGAGCAGCTCGCCAGCGGCACCATCCGCCGCCTCGCCGTCGACACCGATCCCGGCGATCTTTGCAATCACGCAGTTGCGAAGGTAGCGGACGCACTGCCGCGCCAGCTGGGCGGGGGAGTTGCCGGAGTCGAGCAGCTGATTCGCAACCGTCATCACCTCGGCGCTGCGGTTGCCGTCAACCGCCTCGAGGATCTTCTCGAAGACCGCGTTCGGCACCGTTCCCATCAGCTCGCGAATCTGCGAGGCATCGAGAACCGCCTTGCCCTCGTTGACCGGCGCACTGGCAATCGCCTGGTCCATGATGGAGAGCGCGTCGCGCATAGAGCCGTCGCCAGC
>CAZZZQ010000629.1:0-2565 GCA_964658405.1 uncultured Sphingomonas sp. | reverse complement strand
CAGGGCGCCCGCCAGTTCGAGATCTGGACCGGCAAGCCGGCGCCCGAGGAAGAGATGCTCCGCGTCGTCCTCCACGCCCTCAAGCAGAAGGCCGAAAAGGCGGCGACAGAAGCCCCAGCCGAGAAGCCCGCCAGGTCAAAGGCCCACGCGAAGGCCTAGCAGACGCAACGAAGCCCCGACCATGGCCGGGGCTTCGTTGAACCGCTGAGTCTGTTTAGGCGCTCTTGCCGTCAGCCGAGGCGAGCTTCTCTTCGCCCTCGCGCCGCATCGCATTCGCATCGTCATAGGCATGACCGTTATCGCCGGCCTCGCTCCACAACTTGTCAGCCTGCTGAATCTCCTGCTCGGCCCGGCTGCGGTCGATCTCTTCCGGCTTCAGTGCAGTCTCCGCAAGAATCGTGACCCGCTCCGGCAGCACCTCGACGAAGCCCCAGGCGACAAAGAACTTCTGGTCGCCGGAGGTTCCACCATGCAGCCGTACCTCGCCTGCGCTCAACTCAGCGAGCAGCGGGGCATGGCCATACAGTGCCTCGAGATAGCCGGACATCGACGGCAGCTCAACCGCATCCGCCGTTGCGTCTACGAGGACGCGATCCGGCGTCACCAGCCGAACCGCTAACTTCCCCGAATTGTTCGTGTTATCAGCCATGTTTAAACCGTCTGCTTCATCTTCTCGGCTGCTGCCAGCACGTCTTCGATGCCGCCCTTGAGGTAGAACGCCTGCTCAGGGATCGCATCGTGCTTGCCTTCGATGATCTCCTTGAAGCTGCGAACCGTGTCTTCGACCTTGACGTAAGCACCGGGGATACCGGTGAAGATCTCAGCGACGTGGAACGGCTGCGACAGGAAGCGCTGCACCTTGCGAGCACGGGCAACGGTCGTCTTGTCCTCATCCGAGAGCTCGTCGATACCGAGAATGGCGATGATGTCCTGAAGATCCTTATAACGCTGCAGGATCTTCTTGACGCCCTGCGCCACGTCGTAGTGCTCCTGGCCAACGATGCGCGCGGACAGAATGCGCGAGGTCGAGGTCAGAGGATCGACGGCCGGGTAGATTCCAAGCTCAGACAGCGGACGCGACAGAAGCATCGTTGCATCAAGGTGAGCAAAGGTCGTCGCCGGAGCCGGGTCGGTAAAGTCGTCTGCAGGGACGTAAACGGCCTGCACCGACGTGATCGAACCCTTCTTGGTCGAGGTAATGCGCTCCTGCAGTTCGCCCATTTCGGTAGCGAGGTTCGGCTGGTATCCGACGGCCGACGGCATACGGCCGAGCAGCGTGGAGACCTCAGAACCGGCCTGCGTGAAGCGGAAGATGTTGTCGATGAACAGCAGCGTATCCGCACCCTCTTCGTCGCGGAAGTACTCAGCGACGGTCAGGCCGGTCAGCGCCACGCGAAGACGCGCCCCTGGAGGCTCAGTCATCTGGCCGTAGATAAGCGCCGCTTTGGACTTCGAGAAGTCATTGATATCAATAACGCCCGACTCCTGGAACTCGTGCCAGAGGTCATTGCCCTCACGGGTGCGCTCGCCGACTCCGGCGAACACCGAGAATCCACCGTGCTGCTGGGCGACGTTGTTGATCAGCTCCTGAATGACGACGGTCTTGCCGACGCCGGCTCCGCCGAACAGACCGATCTTACCGCCCTTGAGGAACGGCAGGATCAGGTCGATGACCTTGATGCCGGTCTCGAACATCTCTTCGCTGGTCGACTGCTCGTCGAACGCGGGAGCCTGCCGATGGATCGGACGGTGCTCCTTCGCATTGACCGGGCCAAGCTCGTCCACGGGCTCGCCAAGAACGTTGAGCACACGGCCCAGCGTCTCGCGACCTACCGGAACGGTGATGCCTGCGCCCGTGTCGATCGCCTTCATGCCGCGAACCATACCCTCGGTCGCAACCATGGCGATGCAGCGCACGCGGCCTTCGCCAAGGTGCTGCTGCACCTCAACGACGACGTCGAGCGGCGTGGGAACATCGAAGCCCTCGCTGACGATTCGAAGCGCCTGGTAGATCGGCGGCATCTTCGCCTCGCTGAACTGAATGTCAACGGCCGGGCCGCTGATCGAAATTACTTTTCCAATATTCTCTGCCATAGGTCCTTATCCCTGCGAAAACTCGTACAGCGTGCCTCTCCGTTACAGAGCGGCAGCGCCACTCACAATTTCGATAATCTCTTTGGTAATTGCAGCCTGTCGAACCCGATTCATCGTCAAGCTCAACGAATCGATCAAGTCCCCGGCGTTCTTCGACGCTGCATCGGTTGCCGTCATACGCGCGGCGTGTTCCGCAGCCACACTCTCAAGCAGAGCGTGGAAGATCTGGGTCGTAATGTACCGCGGCATCAGGTGGCTGAACAGCTTCTCCGGCGCCTGGTCGAAGATGTAATCAACCTCAGCAGTGCCAAACTTCTTGGCCTCCTGCTCCATTACGGACTCTTCCGGCTCGTCGACGCTGATCCCCTCGGAGGCTGCGGCCTTCGCGGCTGCGTCACGCTGCTCGTCCGTCATCACCTCGGACGCCGTGATCTCCTGCGTCCCAAGCTTCTGGATCGGGAGCAGCTTCTC
>CAZZZQ010000628.1:0-2569 GCA_964658405.1 uncultured Sphingomonas sp. | reverse complement strand
CGAAGACGGGCGCATCTTTCACGGGACAAGTTACGGCGCAAGAGCAGAGTGCTCCGGCGAAGTGGTTTTCAATACATCACTTACTGGCTATCAGGAGATCTTCACCGATCCCTCCTACGCGGGCCAGATCGTAGTCCTGACGAATCCCCACATCGGAAACTATGGCACCACGCCGCACGACGCAGAGGCCTCGCGCCCCTACATCGAAGGCCTCGTGACCCGAGAATTTTCACCCGTCAGCTCCAACTGGCGCTCGACCCAGGTTGCTGACGAATACCTTGAGCGATACGGCGTTCCGGTCATCTCCGAGATCGACACGCGAGCGGTTGTTCGCCACCTTCGCGCCAATGGCGTGATGCGTGGTGTGATCGCCTCGGGGGAGAACCTCGACGGCGACGCACTGGTCGCCAAGGCACGGGCGATTCGCAAGATGAACGGCACGGATCTGGCCAGCGTCGTCAGCACCAAGGTGACGTACGAGTGGAACGACCAGGAGCCGAAGAATCAGACGGGCGATAAGCTGCTCGGCCAGCACGTTGCAGGTGAGCCGATGCACGTGGTCGCCTACGACTTCGGCATCAAGGAAAATATCCTGCGGATGCTGACGCGCGAGAACTGCCGCGTGACCGTCGTTCCGGCACAGACCTCGGCTGAGGACGTGCTCGCGATGAATCCTGACGGCGTCTTCTTCTCGAACGGCCCCGGCGATCCTGAGCCGCTCGATTACGCGGTTGAAAACGTGAAGAAGTTGCAGGGCAAAGCTCCGATCTTCGGAATCTGCCTTGGCCATCAGATCTTCGGCCTCGCACTGGGCGGCAAGACCTACAAGCTGAAGTTTGGGCATCATGGCGGGAACCACCCGATCATGAACCACCAGACCGGCAAGGTCGAGATCACTGCCCAGAATCACAACTACGCGGTGGATGCTGAATCGCTTGACTCTGCCACGGTCGAGGCGACGCACACGAATCTGAACGACCAGACGCTGGCGGGCCTGAAGCACAGGACAGACCCGATGTTCAGCGTGCAGTACCATCCGGAGGCAAGCCCCGGACCGCACGATTCGCACTATCTCTTCAAGGACTTCCGGACCATGATGGAAGCGTGGAAGAAGTGAGCGGACGTTAATTCATTGCAGTCACCAAAGGGCGCGGCAGTACTGGCGCCCTTTGAAACGCCACAGACTTTGTTCAGAACCAAAGAAAGAAAATAAATGCCACGCAGGAATGACATTGCGAAGATTCTGGTGATCGGCTCCGGCCCGATCGTGATTGGACAGTCCGCCGAGTTCGACTACTCCGGCACACAGGCCTGCAAGGCGCTGAAGGCGGAAGGGTACGAGGTTGTCCTCGTCAACTCGAACCCGGCCTCCATCATGACCGACCCCGAGGTTGCTGATCGCACTTATATCGAGCCGCTCAACGCCGCGTACCTCGAGGAGATTCTGCGGGTAGAGCTAGAGATGATCGCCCCCGGAGCCGGTGTGTTCGCCGTGCTGCCGACCGTCGGCGGTCAGACCGCGTTGAACCTCGCCGTCGACCTCGCCGACTCCGGCGTTCTCGAGAAGTTCGGGATCGAGCTGATCGGCGCAAAGCTTGAGGCGATCAAGAAGGCCGAGGACCGCCTGCTGTTCAAGGATGCGATGACCAAGATCGGTCTCGACATGCCTCGCTCCGCACTCGTTCGTAACGTCAGCGACGGGCTCGCGTTTGCGGCCAAGATCGGCTTCCCGGTCGTCATTCGCCCCTCGTTCACCCTTGGCGGATCGGGCGGCGGCATCGCCTACAATCGCGAGGAGATGACGGACATCCTGGGGCGCGGCATCGACCTCTCGCCGGTCGGGGAGTGCCTGATCGAGGAGAGCGTCCTCGGTTGGAAGGAGTACGAGCTTGAGGTTGTCCGTGACCTCAACGACAACGTCATCATCATCTGTTCAATTGAGAACTTCGATCCGATGGGCGTCCACACCGGTGACTCCATCACGGTGGCCCCGGCGCAGACTCTGACCGATCGCGAGTACCAGTGCATGCGCGACGCGGCCATCAACGTCATCCGCGAGATCGGCGTCGAGACCGGCGGCAGCAACGTTCAGTTCGCCGTCAATCCGCAGAATGGCCGCATGACGGTCATCGAGATGAACCCACGCGTCTCGCGCTCCTCGGCGCTGGCAAGTAAGGCAACCGGCTTCCCGATCGCCAAGATTGCAGCCCGCCTGGCCGTCGGCTACACGCTTGACGAGATTCAGAATGACATTACGAAGGCCACGCCGGCCTGCTTTGAGCCGACGCTGGACTACGTTGTCGTCAAGATTCCGAAGTGGCAGTTTGAAAAGTTTCCTGGAGCCGACGAGGGCCTCGGGCCGCAGATGAAGTCTGTCGGCGAGGTCATGGCCATCGGCCGGACCTTCAAGGAAGCGATGATGAAGGCCGTCCGCTCGCTCGAAACGGGCAAGAAGGCGACCGCGGACGATATCGAGCCGCGCCGCCTGACGCAGCGCCTGGTCACGCCGCACCCCGATCGTCTCGCCTACATCCGCTATGCATTTGAGCGCGGGATGACGGTGCGCGAG
>CAZZZQ010000627.1:0-2570 GCA_964658405.1 uncultured Sphingomonas sp. | reverse complement strand
CATCTACCGATAGACTCTCCGATAGCTTTCTGACCGCTAGCTGCTCGGTCCCCGAGCAGGGGACAACCAAGAGAAGCTGCGCTGTTTGAAAAGGAAGAGAAGGCAGGCAAGGGGTGGTGATTGCCCGAACTAGCTGCGGCGATCCCGCACCTGGACCATCGTTTTCGGCACTGGGGGCAGGGATGGGAGCAGCACCACCCCGCCTTCGACCTGGTCGATCCGGGCGTCCGGATAGACGGCCATCACGGTTCGGAGCGCCTTCTCCATCTCGCGCTTGAAATTCTTCGGGTCGGCGTATTCCTGGCCGAACTGCTCCCGGAGGTTTTTCCAGGACAGCCGCTCACCCGTGATCCGCTTCACCCGGTGCAGCCGGTGCGCCAGCCAGCAGTAGACATCCAGCGCCAGGGATGAGTGCTGAAGGGCGCTAAGGGCCCGGGCATCGAGCGGCACCGCAGACTGGGCGAGCGAGCCGAAGAATTCCGGCGAGAGCTCGATCGTGCCTGGCGCCAATGCCTGCGAGCTCGTGGCGCTATCAGTCCAGGCGACGAATTGCTTGATGGGCTTGGCGTCGATCGTCGCTGCTCCGAACCCCAGCGTCATCCTGCAGGCGGCTAGGGCCCGCATCTGGGCATTGAAGGTGGCGTATTCCCGCCCGCCGGTGTCGACCCCAATGCGGATCAGGAAATCGCGGACGCTATGACCGAGCTCGACCGTCGGCGATTTCGTCCGGACGGCTTCACTGCTGACATACACCAGGGCGAGGCGAGGGCGGGTGCCATAGGGCAGGGGCTGCGCGATCCACTCTGTCCCGTTCCAGAGGCTACCCGCCTCGACCAGCAGCGAGGCGTTGCCGTTGGTGCGCTGGAACTGGGTGGACTTGGTCCGGCTCCGCGGAAGGCCGACTTGGCAGAGCACGCTGTGAAGATAGTCAGGGCGTTCTGGCTGGCTTTCGGCGATCTCGGCCGAGAAGCGGATCACGCGGGCGGTGGTCGCGGGGAGGGACCGTAGCAGGTCGCCCTGGTCGGGCTCATCTTCGGCCATGAGGCAGCTCCCTGGGCGCTGGCGATAGCTTCCGCGCCCCTGTCTTTCGATACCATAACCGGCGACGGAACAAAGGCGAGAAATGACCAAACGGTGGCGCCTTGTGCGGCCGGCGCCGCCTAGCTTTTGCTTGAGGTTCGGGCATTTACCACCCCCTATTGAGCGTGAGGTTTGCCTGCGTGCAGGGGCTCTGAGGGAAGAGGATCTGCGTCTAGCCGCGAATCGGAGAAGACCTGTAATCTCCCTGGAAAGAGAGAGATCATGAGCAAGGCTTTTATCGCTAGCGTCCTCCAGGATTCGGTCGAATGCACTGGTGTGGTCGCCAACCAGGCTGCTGCTGAGCTCATTTCGGCGATCGTCCGTGAACTCAAGAAGGAGGGCGGCTTTACGCTCCCGTCGTTCGGCACTTTCTGGGTCGCTAAGACCAAGGCTCGTAAGGCGCGCAACCCGAGTACAGGCGAGCCGGTAAAGGTGAAAGCCGGCAAGACCGTCCGGTTCAAGGCAAGCCCGGTCCTCAAGAAGGCGGTCTAACAATCGCTGAGACACCGCCTGCCGGAGAGCCACAGGAGCCGGCTGCCGGGCTTCTGGTCGTCGACCCGGTACTGCCCTGGGAAATCCATCCCGCCCTGTCTGAGGACCGGCTTCGTGCCTGCGCGCTTCTGCTGGCCCATGCCAGGCGAGATGCGGTCAGGCTGGCATCGCCTGAGCTCGGCGATGACACCTGGTCCATAGGGTGCAGGGCATATGCTTTCGGCCGGCAGCGGCTCCAGCGCGCCGCGGAGCGTGGGACCTACAACTGGCTGACCGTGCTCGACCAGAGCCACCACTTTGTCTTCCTAATCGAGAACGTGCCGGTGCGGTTCTTCCGCGGCTCGGCCGATGATCCGACCAGCCGAACCCTGCGCCGGCAGATCATCGAGGCGCAGCAGATCACCATGGCGCTTGGGCAGGAGAAGGCCGAGGGGCTGGTATTCCGCTTGGCAATCGAGGCATCCGCCGGCGGGAGTGTCGACCGCGTCGTTTTTCTGGCGCTCCGAGGCGAGGACGGTCAGGTGGAATGCTTCTGGCCCGTGCCACTCGAGGCGCCAGGCGCGACAGTTCCCGGTCCTGAGCCCTATCAGATGCACCTCCTGGGCGAGGATGCAGTCGAGGTAGTGGTCTCTCGACCGGGGAAGCCGAAAAGCAGAGGAAAGGGTAGGGGGCTCGGCTGAAGCCTTTCCTGGTCGATTTTGGCAATCCAGACCCTTCCATTACTGATAATTCCGCCATACCATCCGTCGATCAAAATGACGGATGCAAAATGGCCGACTTAGATACTAGCCGAATGCTTGAGCTAACTGCCCAGATTGTGTCGGCGCACGTTCGCAACAATGAAGTCCCGGTCGATGGCTTGGCCAAGCTAATCAACGCGGTGCATGCCGCGCTTTCTGGCGCGACCTCGCCTCCAGTGGAGCCGGAAAAGCTTGAGCCCGCTGTTCCGATCAAGAAAAGCGTCTTCCCGGATTACGTGGTCTGCCTGGAGGACGGGA
>CAZZZQ010000626.1:0-2578 GCA_964658405.1 uncultured Sphingomonas sp. | reverse complement strand
ACCTGGCAGGCCATGAAATAGGCGGTCAACTGCGTTGTGTGACGGCCGATATCCAGCTTAAGCATGCTGTCGAGAGGAACCGCGAAGACTCCCAGGCAAAGCACCATCGCGGTGACGATGATCCCTAGGAGCAGCCGCAGGGCCGTCGACTGCCGGATCTGGTAGTCCTCCATATCGCCCCGGCTGTAGCGGACGGCGAGGTCCTGGTTCATGTAGGTCTGGACGCCGAAGTTCAGCATCCCGATCGCCGCGACCGCGCCGGACAGGACGCCCCACTCTCCGAAGCCGGCCGTCGAGTACCGCGCGATAAAGATAGGGGGCATAATGACCTGCTGAATCACCGTCAGCAGGCGGCCCGTGAACATCGCGCCAAGATTCTTGAGAATTCGTGTAAAGCCGGCCATCTGGGTCTGGATATCTCTCAGGGCGCGCGCTGCACGCCATCTTTGCATGATTCTATCGCGCGGGAATTCAGCTTTTAGCTCTTAGCTTCCAGCTTTTAGCTCAGTGCCAAAGGCGGAGCCCGATTGACCCAGCCAAAACGTGTCCTCCTGGCGAAGTCGAAGGACCTGCAGTCCGGAAGTCAGCTTCCAGCTAAAGGCTAATAGCTAGAAGCTAAAAGCTCTCCCTTACGAATGCGCCCGCAACGCCCGGTCGATCTGCATCTTTTCACCCGTCAGCCCTGCCAGCATCGCCTGGTCGCCGCGCCGGTCGGCCTCGGCAATCAGCGTCCGAAGCTCCCGCTGCCGCCGCTCCAACCTGCGCCGTTCGAGCGTGTGCAGCGCATTTTCAACCTGCGCCGTCATCTCAAGCCCGTCGTCGACCACCTCATCCGCATGCATCAGGACCCGGGCCAGCATCGCGCGGCTCTCCTGGTCAGGCGCTGCGTCCAGCGGATTCTCAGGCGATGGCGCATTCGAGAGTGACTCCAGCAGCGACGCCGCCGGCAGCCCCTCGTACCACTCCGGGTGCTGGATCAGCTTGTCCACCGCAAGCTGCCGCGCGGGATCATCCTCCGGCAGCACAAGCGCCTTCAGCAGAACACGCTCGGTCTCGTTTGCCGGATCCTGCGCATGCGAGCGGACGCTCTCCTTCCGCTGCGCCGCGGCCTGTTTCAGCTCCTCGCGCATGACGGACGATTCGATCCCCAGCTTCTGCGCGGCGTCGGCGGCGAACTCGTCCCGGTGAATCCGGTTCGGCATCCGCCGAATGTGCGGCAGCAGGAAGTTCAGCGCCTTAACCTTTGCCTCCGGGCTGCGTGCCGGGAAGAGCTGCCGCGCCCGCTCGATCAGGTAGTCCGAGTGCCGCTGCGCCCCGCGCAGAGCCGCCATGTAGGCCTTGACGCCATGCTCCTTGACGTACCGGTCCGGGTCGAGTCCGCCTTCAAGCGCCACCACCTTGACGTTGAACTCCTCCTCCGTCAGCATCGCAATCGACTTCTCCGCCGCCGCCGCGCCCGCCGTATCCGGGTCAAAGTTCACGATCACCTGCTTGGTAAACCGGCTCAGCAGCCGCACCTGCATCTCAGTAAACGCCGTCCCCGAGGTAGCCAGCACGTTCTTCACACCGGCCATGTAGACCGAGATGCAGTCCATCTGGCCCTCGACCAGCAGCGCGAAGTCGAGCGTCCGCATGTCCGCCTTCGCCTTGTCGAGGTTGAAGAGCATCTGGCCCTTCGAGTAGAGCGGTGTCTCGGGCGAGTTCATATACTTAGGCCCGGACTTCTCATCGGAGTCGAGCGCACGCGCCGTAAACGCGATCACCTTCCCCTGCTCGTTCGCAATTGGAAACGTGATCCGCTTGCGAAACCGCGCGTACATCGGGCCGCCCGAGCCATCGGCCTGCTCCTTCGAGCTGAAGAGCCCGCTCGCCCGCATGACCTCCTCCGGGAAGTGCGCCTTCAGCCGGTCGCGCATGTCGTTGAAGTCGTCCGGCGCATAGCCGATCCGGAACTTCGTCACCGTCTCCGGCGTCACCCCGCGGCCGGTCAGATACTCACGCGCACGGGCCGCCTCAGGCGACTTCAGCTGCGCCTCAAAGTATTGCGTCGCCGCCTCATGGATGTTGATCAGCTGCCCGCGCAGCCCCGCCTCGCGAGCCTCCTCGGGCGAGCTGAACTCCCGCTTCGGCATGGGAATCCCGGCCTTCGCCGCGACCGATCGCACCGCCTCCGGGAAGCTGACGTTCTCAATCTTCTTCACAAACTCGAAGACGTCGCCCTTCTCGTGGCAGCCGAAGCAGTAGAAGAATCCGCGCACCGCGTTCACTGAAAAGGAACCGGTCTTCTCCTTGTGAAACGGGCACAGACCGGTGTAGTTCTGCGCGCCGCTCTTCTTCAGCCGCACATAGTCGCCGATGATCTTGACGATATCGACCTGGGCCTTCAGGGTTTGGGCAAAGTTTTCAGCCATGGCTTCAGCTATCCAGTCTAGAGGATGCCGGGGTGTGGAGATCAGAGCGAGCTTTTAGCTCTTGGCCTTTAGCTTTTAGCTCAAATCCACACAAACCTTGTCATCCTGAGCGGAGCGTAGCGGAGTCGAAGGACCTGCATTTCCCTCCTCACCTGCACCACTCCCAG
>CAZZZQ010000625.1:0-2579 GCA_964658405.1 uncultured Sphingomonas sp. | reverse complement strand
CACCAAACTTGTGGGTAATTGAAAGTTGATCTTCCCCTCTAGCGCATGGGCGAGGCTGGCCTGACGATGAGTTGATGGAAGCTCCTGGGTTGTTGGTCCGGCAGGTACGGAAGCGTCGCTCTGCTGCTGAGAAGCGTTTGATTGTGGAGCAGGCGTTGGAGCCGGGCGCAAGCGTAGCTCGCGTGGCTCGTACTCACGGGCTGAACGCGAACGTGGTGTTCAACTGGCGCCGCTTGTACAGCGAGGGCAAGCTGGCCGTCGAGACGGCTCAACCGATGAAGCTTCTGCCTGTGAGCATCGAGGAGCGCGAAGTCGGCGACCCACCGGCAGAAGAGGCAGTCACTCCAAGTTATGGTTCGATCCATATCGAACTCCGGGGCAAGGTCCGGATCAGCGTGGAAGGTCATGCAGACCCCGCCGCGATCCGTGCAGTGCTTGAGGTTCTGCGAGGGTGATCGACCTTCTCGTGAAGGAGCAGGGCGCGGGCACGCGGATCTGGATTGCGGCAGGTGTGACGGACATGCGTCGGGGCTTCCAAGGACTTGCGGCCCAGGTCCAGACAGCACTTGAACAGCAGCCTTACTCCGGTCACATCTTCATCTTTCGCGGGCGGCGTGGAGACATGGTGAAGCTCCTCTGGTTCGATGGCGATGGGTTATGTCTGTTCCAGAAGCGGCTCGAACGAGGACGTTTTGTGTGGCCCCAGGCTTTGAGTGGTACAGTCTCTCTGAGCCGTGCTCAGTTGTCGATGTTGCTCGAAGGCATCGACTGGAGAGCGCCGCTTCGAACCGCGGAACGGGTGATGAGTGTTTAAGGTTTCGCCCAGTATTCATGCGGGTTTTCTTCTGTTAAGTGACACGTGATTGTGGCATACTTCGTCCATGCCTGAGACGCTCATCCTGTCCGATCTGGACGTCATGGATGTAGCGGCTTTGAAGGCTTTGGCCCGGGCACAGCACAAGCAGTCCCAGGCGCAACAGGATCTGATCAAGACCCAGCAGGAGCAGTACCTCGCGACCCTCAGCTCGCGTGCGAGCGAGATCGCTCACCTCAAGCTGCTGCTCGACAAGCTTCAGCGGATGCTCTTCGGCGTGAAGAGCGAGAAGCTTATCCGGCAGGTCGCGCAACTGGAGCTTCAGCTTGAAGAGCTGGAGACATCGCGTGGCGAGGAAGAAGTGTCCGGGCACCTGCCGTTCCCGATCAAGACGGAGCAGGAACCGAAACAGTCGTCCCGTCGTACGTTGCCGGAACATCTGCCGCGTGAGATCGAGATGCATCGTCCAGAGGAGAGCTGCTGCCCTGGTTGTGGGGGCACGCTGCGTGAGTTCGGCGAAGATGTCTCTGAGGTTCTCGAGTATGTGCCTGAGAGCTTCAAGGTCATCCGTCATGTAAGGCCGAAGTTCAGCTGCGGCCGTTGCGAGACGGTGGTCGAAGCAGCTGCACCGTCGCGACCCATTGCGCGTTCCTATGCCGGACCCGGTCTGCTCGCGCATGTGCTGGTCGCGAAGTACTGCGATCACACGCCGCTCAACCGGCAGTCCGAGATCTATGCCCGCGAGGGTGTCGACCTTGACCGCTCCACTCTCGCCGGCTGGGTCGGTGCTTCGGCCGCCCTGCTCGCACCCCTGGTCGAAGCGATCCGTACCCATGTGCTCTCGGCAGCAAGGCTTCATGCCGATGACACCCCCGTGCCGGTACTCGCGCCGGGCAACGGAAGAACGAAGACCGGACGGCTCTGGACCTATGTCCGCGATGGCCGTCCCTGTGCCGATGCTATTCCGCCTGCGGTCTGGTTCGCCTTCTCCCCTGACCGCCGCGGCGAACATCCGCAGGCCCACCTGAAGAGCTTCCGTGGAACCCTACAGGCCGATGCCTATGCAGGTTTTCATCCACTCTATGAAGGAGGAAGGATCGTCGAAGCCGCATGCTGGGCGCATACCCGGCGCAAGTTCCACGACATCTTCGCCGCCACCGCGTCGGCTACCGCTTCCGACGCCATCCGGCGCATCGGCCTGCTCTACACCGTCGAAAAACAGGTACGCGGAAGCCCACCAGAGATCCGACACGCAGTCAGACAAGCACGTGCCAGGCCGGTGATGGAAGAACTCCGCATATGGCTTGATCAGACGCTGCATACCCTCTCTGCCAAGAGCGATATGGCCGGAGCGATCCGCTACGCGCTCTCGCGCTGGACCGCGCTCACACGCTACCTCGACGATGGCACCGTCGAGATCGACAACAACGCAGCCGAGCGCGCGTTGCGCGTCGTGGCGCTTGGACGCAAGAATTATCTGTTCGCAGGCTCGAACCCAGGAGGAGAACGCGCCGCCGCGATCTACTCGCTGCTCGGAACAGCCAAGCTCAACGGCGTCAACCCGGAGCACTACCTCAGATACGTACTCACCAACATCGCTGACCATCCGGTCAACCGCATCGCAGAGCTCCTGCCCTGGAACGTCCGCGTCACTCACAGCTCGGAGATAACGACCGACACCAAATAAGTGTCCGCCTAAAATAAGCGGACACTTAGCCCACCCACCGCAGAGAATTTTCGAGTCGACCAGAGGGGAAGATCAAAC
>CAZZZQ010000624.1:0-2580 GCA_964658405.1 uncultured Sphingomonas sp. | reverse complement strand
CTCCGCCTTTTTCAGCTATGACCGCGATAATAACCATACGTGTATACACCTATACTGTGCGACGATTTGACGAGTATACCGCTGCGTTCTTGCATCGCAACGGCTTTTCCTTACGGTCGTATCGTGCCAGATACCCCGCTAGATGGGTTTGAAGATAGCGTTTAGAAGTACGATTTGAATTTACCGACAGTGACCCGACGCGGCAGACGGTGACTACACTCACATCTTTATTCAATGGCAGGTTTGCTATGCTCCGGCATGATCCGCGCAGCATTATCGGCTGTTTCATTGCTCTTGGCTTGCGTCTCGGGCATGTGCCAACTACCTGCACCTACCGCAATCAGCGATTACGGTTACTCCTCCTGCTCGCATTCCTCCTGCCTTTTTGTGCCTGACGACGAGCATCCGAAAACATATCGCCAAGGAAATTTCAGTTACGCCGTCACTGAAGGTGACAAGTTCACTCTGAGTCGAGAGCGGAAGACGATCCTGTCGACGCACCTCAAAGACTTGAGCGCCAGCGTTTACGTCGTTTGGTCGCAAGGAACCGATTGGTTTGCAGTTACATGGAGCGACGGCGGGGCAATCGGCGGCTTCCATACGCGGGTCTTTCATCTTGCCGGCGATGAGGTGAATGAAACCGAGGCGGGGAGAATTGCCTTTGCCGATTTTCGGAGCAGGTATTGGTGCAAAACGCGAGGCGACAACGTACAGGCTTATGGCTGGGATGAAAGAACTGGCGCCCTGGTCCTTGTTACCTCGGTCTACCCAACGGGAGATTGTGGCAAAGATCTAGGCCACACAGAGGCATATCTGGTGCAGCCGACAGACGGCGCAATTCTTAGACATTTAAGCTTCAGCGAGTTCAACGTTTACGCGAAATCCCATCCCCAGTAGAAGTAGGCGGGATCAGCCTCTCCCTGAGCCTTCCAGGCACCTGTTACATTCTTTCTACGGACGATGAGGGAGCGTTCACTTGCAGCGCTAACTTTGCGACGCTCATCATGCTTTCCTGGATCAGCCTTGGATGTCGCGCGCAATCCCAGTCAGAAGGAAGTAATAAAGATCAATCAGGTTATCGTTTAGCTCAAGAAGATCGTCCGCTGTTGCCCATGGACGAGCTTCAGCGCCGAAACGGTTGCCGGGATGAATGAAGCGAATGCGTGTTTGATAGTCGCCTTCGAAGAAGTACTCCCAGTCGTACTCTGTGATTCCATATGCTTCATACACATACAAGGCGGCGTCTTTTGATGTTGGACTTTTGTTGCCCGCCTCTTTCAATCTTTCGAAAATGATGCTTTGTGCTCCGTCCATTGCGATCCAAAGCCATAGGCCAGCCGCCTCCCAGAACTCTGGATAACGGAATGCCATGTTTGCTTTGACTAGAAGCGCCAAGCCACGAAAGAACAAGGGCCCGGAAGCCTTAACCAACGGGAGCAAGTGTTTCCGAGATGGTATTCGGTCCGCTCCTTCGACCAAATCGTAGGCTGTTCTTCCTCCTCCTGAAGGAGGGAGATGAACGGGAGATGTGGGCCAATCGCGCCGGCCTCTCCTACGACATATAGCGGCGAGCAATAACCGGCGTCCCTCTGCCGTAATCTCGTCAGTCAAATCGGAGCCAGAACGCGAGTAAAGATGTAGTGATGTGTATGCCGGATAGGGACATATCCGAAATTCATTCTTTTCAGCGCAAAGCAAAGTAATTCCGAGTAGAGGGATCTCCACTGGCTCCAGCTGGTCTATCTCCGAAAAGCTGTCATCTTGGCGGCTTTTCGTCACCATGAAGCACAAGTCTGGGCTTACGATCATGCGCTCATCGGCACCGACGAAGCTCTCAGCTGGGTAGCTACCGAGAGGCGATAAGAGTCGCACTATAAAACCTGGCTTATCTCCTCTAAAATTCAACCGAAGCACAGAGACCGCCTTTCCAAGATGACGGCCTAATAGGCAATCCGCTCCACTTCATCAAGCGCAACCTCATCACTGCGCCGGTCGTAGAGGCCAGTTGTGCGGGCAGATTCATGGCCGGCCATGTGCTGGGCGATCTCCAGCTTGCCGCCATTTTGCAGGTACGTCGTGATGCCGGTCGCGCGGAAGCTGTGGGCGCTGATTCTGGTCTTTAGCCCAGCGATTCTAGCTCGCTTCTGAATCATCAGGTGCACGTTCGCTTGGGGCAGGGGAGTGCGGCCGGTGAGCCGCCCGTGGCGCAGGGTAGGGAAGAGCGAGGCCTCGGGTTCGGTCGCGAGCCCGGACGCAGTGATCCATTCCTCAAGATACTGATCGAGATTGTGGTGGCAGGGAAGCTCGGTGAGCTTGCCGCCCTTCTCATGGAGGCGCACCCATCCCCGGCGTTTCTGGACGTAGTAGTCCTGGACGCGCATGCCGGTCGCCGCGCCGACGCGGGCGAAGGTATAGCCCATGAGCGCGATGAGCGCACGGTCGCGAAGGCCGAGCAGGGAAGTGGTATCGATGGCGGTCAGCAGCTCATGCATCTCCTCGGCTGAGAGCACGGAGGTCTTGCCTTTACGGACGCTGTGCTTCGGTCCCCGAACAGCATGCGCGGGATTGGTGTCCAGGATG
>CAZZZQ010000623.1:0-2581 GCA_964658405.1 uncultured Sphingomonas sp. | reverse complement strand
AGTTCACCTCGCCGTCCCTCCGCCTCTACACCAACGACGACGTCGCCGGCGTGGAACTGGGCGGCTCGCTCAAGAACGTCATCGCCCTCGCCGCCGGGGTCGTTCATGGCCTGAACCTCGGGCACAACTCCGCTGCTGCGCTCATCACCCGCGGAATCGCCGAGATCACACGCCTCGCCATCGCCTGCGGTGGCCACCGGCAGACCCTCGCCGGGCTCGCCGGAATGGGCGACCTTGTGCTCACCTGCACCGGCTCCCTCTCGCGCAACCGCTCGGTCGGCGTCGAACTCGGTCGCGGCCGCCAGCTGCCGGAGATCATCGCCGGGCTGCACGGTAAGGTCGCCGAAGGCGTCCGGAGCACCACCGCCGCGCTTGGCCTCGCCGCCCGCTACGAGGTCGAGATGCCGATCACCGAGCAGATGGACGCCATCCTCCATCGCAACAAGAGCCCCCGCGACGCCATCCGCGACCTGATGGCACGGCCGAACCGCGACGAATAGTCGCCTGGGCCGGAGGCTGTCCACGGCTCCGTCCGTTCTGGTAAGGTCTCTCCGTGATCAAGAGACCTGCAGTCGTCGCTCTGGGATTGAGTCTCAGCTTCGCCTCCCTGCTCGCCCAGTCGCCCCAGAAAAGGTCGCTCGACGCGATCGATCGCCAGCTCAATCGCGTCCACCAGGAGATCGGCGCGGCCAATAAGGCTGCTCCGTTCAAAGCGACATGGGAGTCGCTCGCTGCGTATCGCACGCCGGACTGGTTTCGTGATGCCAAGTTCGGCATCTTCATTCACTGGGGCGTCTATGCAGTGCCCGCCTTTGGCAGCGAGTGGTACTCGCGCGACATGTACGACCCCAGCACTAAGGAGTACGCCCACCACATCGCGTCCTATGGCCCGCAAGCCAGCTTCGGCTACAAGGACTTCATTCCGCGGTTCAAGGCCGAGCACTTCGATCCCGGCGCATGGGTCGATCTCTTCGCCCGTGCAGGGGCCCACTACATCGTCCCGGTCGCCGAGCACTGCGACGGCTTCGCCATGTACGACTCCGACATCACGCCCTGGAACGCAGTCGCAATGGGGCCACATCGCGATGTAATCGGCCAGCTTGCAGCAGCTACCCGGGCGAAAGGGCTCTACTTCGGTGTCTCCTCGCACACCGCGGAGCACTGGTGGTGGTACGGCACTGGCCGGACCTTCCCCTCGGACGTCCGCGATCAAACCCCGCTCACCGCCATGCTGTACGGCCCGGCTGCTGCGCGCAGTCTGCCTGGCGCGGACGGCACCACCGACGACTCAACCGCACCCGATCCGGATCATCTTGAAAGCTGGGTTCCGCCCGACAAAGCTTGGCTGCGAAACTGGCTCGCCCGCTCCACGGAGCTCGTCGACAAGTATCACCCCGACTTCGTCTACTTTGACTGGTGGTCCGGTCAGCCTGCCTACGCCGAGAGCCTGAAGGAGTTCTTCGCCTACTACTATGACCGCTCCGCAGAGCATGGCCAGGAGCCCGTCCTGACCTATAAACAGGAGTCCATGCCGGCGAACACAGCGACCCTCGACATCGAGCGAGGCAAGCTCGAAACGCTGCGCCTGCTGCCTTGGCAGACCGACACCTCGATCTCGATCAAGTCCTGGGGCTATGTTGAGAATGATGACTACCGCACCGCCAAGTCACTCATTCATCAGCTCCTCGACACTGTGTCGAAGAACGGCAACCTCCTTCTGAACGTAGGCCCGAAGGCCGATGGAACGATCCCGAAGCAGGCCCGGACGATCCTGCTGCAGATGGGAAACTGGCTCTCGACCAACGGCGAGGCCGTCTTTGCGTCACGCCCCTTTGCAGTCTTCGGAGAGGGCCCCACCAGGGCGGGAAAGAACCCGACCCAGATGAACTCCGACGTCCAGGCCTACACGCCGGATGACATCCGCTATACGACCTCGCACGACGGCAGCATCCTGTATGCAGCCGTGATGGGCGCTCCGACCGGCCGATCGCTCGTCCTCCACACTCTCTTCAAAGGCAATCCGTACCTTCCCGCGCCCGTCTGTACGATCCGTCTTCTTGGTTCACCCGGCGTCGCGATCCAGTTTGAGCAAAGAGCGGACGGGATGCGCCTTACCGTCCCGAACAACGTTCACTTCGACGACATTGGATCAGTCTTCAGGATCGACGATCATTGCTGATCCAGTAGCCGCTGCGATTCCGCTAGACTAGAAGCATTCATGGCCTTCAATCTCTTCGGCAAACGCAAACCCGAATCTGAACCGACCGTCACCCCGACTCCTGCCCCGCCAGTAGAGGCGGAACAGCAGCCAGAGCAGCGTCGCAGCTTCTTCGACCGCATGAAGCAGGCGGTCACCCGCACCCGCGAGACCCTGAACGACTCGCTCGGCGGCTTCATCGCTCTCACCCGCGAGGTCGACGAGCGGACCCTCACCGATCTCGAACCGCTGCTGCTCGCCGCCGATATCGGCTCTGCCACCTCCGCGCAGATCATCGCGACCCTGCGCGAGCGGGCCCTCCGGGTCGGCATCGAGGGCGGAGCGGAGCTGAAACAGCTGCTCAAGGCCGAGCTGAAGACCATC
>CAZZZQ010000622.1:0-2587 GCA_964658405.1 uncultured Sphingomonas sp. | reverse complement strand
CGGATTTGTGAACCCGCGGATCTGAATCAGAAACTTGTTGTCGTTCGGCGACAGCCGCCCTGAGTGGAATAGCGAGGTATACTGGTAGTAGCTATCGTCTAGATAGCCCTCGAGCACCAGGAACCGGGCGAGATCGGCGCTGTCACCGAAGGCGTCGAATAAGTCGCCGAGGCCCTCCTCGTTCAGCCGCGCGACCTCGTTGAACTTCGCGAAGCGCAACGCGGCGTTCCTGGTCCTCAGCTCCCGCAGCCTCCTGGAGGCGGCGCTCTTGAAGTCGGCGGCTCTTCGCTCAACCTCCTTTTTGCGCTCCCCATACGTCCTGACGCCATCGACCTCGGCCTGCAGCCCCGAGATATTTATAGTCTGCTGGTAGCCGTTCACGTTCCTGAAAGTCAGGGTCCCGAGTTCGATGATCTGATCGAAGCTGCCATCCTTCGCGAGCGAGCCAAGTTCAATCAGTCCGTGGGAGGGAGCGACGATGTGGGTCGCGTGACCTGGCGGCACTCTCTCGAGAATGGCCATCGCGTAGATTCGTCGGAGTTCAAGCAGGTCCGCAGGGACCTGCCGATCTGCCGCCTCGATCTCGTGCTCGATGCGCTCGATCGCTCCCCTGAATTCGCTTTCTCCCTTTGCGATAAACTCGTAATGTCGCCTCAATATCTGCGCAAGATTGCCCCTGCCTCGATGCAGCTCCTCAAAGTCACGCGGGAACACGTTCTTGTAGATTAGGATTGCCAGCAGCTTGTTAGTGTCGAGGACGTTGTCGTCATCGGTCTCTAGATTCGCGACATAGACGGCATATTCGTTGAAAATGTTCTGGATTAGCCGCAGGTCGTTGAAATAGCGGGAGACCTCGCGCAAGAACTGGCCGTTAAGCCGGCTGTCGAGCGCGAGGCGCCGGCCCTGCTCGAGTACCTTGTCGATGGCATTCGAGCTGTTGATGATCGGTACAACGGGAACGATGAACTCGAAGAACTTGGTCCTGTCAGTGTTGACGAACATGTCGTCCCGCAGCGCATATAGGAATCGGACCGTCCTCCTCACGCCCACGTTGGCGTTCACGAGGGCATTGATCTCGCGGAGGGTGACGAAGATTTCTGGGTCATTGAACCTGTCGAGATCCTCAATGACGACAAGATCGTAGCTGGTCGACTGGAAGAAGTATATGATCTCGTCAAGATGTCGGTTGAGGATCGACTCCTGGCTGACCGCCGCGGGTGTGATCTCAATGTCTTTCAGGGAGATGCTCTTCAGCGACACGCCGAAGCTCGCCTTATAGGCCTGCTGGACTACGAACAGCAGGAACGAAGCCCCTAACGCGAACCACAGGAGGCTCGGCCAGTTCTTCAACGAGAAGGGGAGAAAGAACCTGCCACTGATGACGTCGTCGCGTTTACCCAAGAGATGCCAGCAGGCGACGACGCCCAGGATCGCGTAGAGGGAGAAGGCGAGCGACCAACGCCCCGGAGACTTGATCCGCTTGAAGCGCGAGAACGGCAGCTGTCCGGCGCTGGCCCCATAGAGCATCTGCTGCAGGATGCTGCGCTCGATCTCTTGTTTGGTCACCCTGCTCCCGTCCGCTGTCGACTCGGGAAGGAAGGCCGCCAACGAGATCTGCAGCACATCGGGACGATGCCGCTTCAGGAAGGCCTTGATGATGCTGCTCTTGCCCGATCCGTATGGACCGGTGAGCGCGATGTTCAAAACTTTTGGATTGCGCGTAGCGAACAGGAGGGCCTTCGAGTAGATGCCAGCCTTGTCCGCTTCGTCCGTCGGTGCGAGATCGACAAAGCTGGACGGGACCTCCGCAGGCTGCTCCGAAGGGCGGAGCCGGGCGAGTACCCCGGCGATGATGCGGTTCAAGCTCTTCTCAGGTTCCGTTAGCGGAGGCGCCCGCGCCACAACGGGCTAGCACGCCATTGGCTTGGGCTGAAGGAGCAGGCTCGGGTTTGGGGTTCGGGTCACCACAATACAAGGAGGAAAGGGGCAAGCTGCTCAACACCCTGATTACGAAGGTGCGCCCAACCGCGGAGCGGGCGGGGTCTGCAGTCCGTTAGGGTGACCGCCGATGAACGTCGCCTTTGCGGCCGAACGCTGGAGTCCGCTCGTGGCGCTATCCGCCAGCGAGATACCTCGCGGGAGCACGGAGCTACCAGAGATCCACTTTCTCTCGGCGCCCGACTTTAGCGATGGCGGCTTGCACGTCCGGCCTCGCAATCATCGACTCGCGTCGGGCTTTCAGCATGGCCGAACGCGGCGATTGCCAAGGCGGATCATTCACTTCAATCAGTTCGTACAGGGCGTTTCCGGAGCCCAACGGGTCGCTTAAGAGCCGTATCTGCTCAGTTGCGAGAGCGTCCAAGTCTCCCGCGCAGAGTAGGGCATTGAAAAGACCCGTCGGGTTGTCGAGCGGATGGGCCCGAAGGTAGTCGAGCTGGGTTTTGAGGTTCATCTGGTCGTCTAAGGCGGCGAAGGCGCATGCTCGCTGGCTTGCCTGTATAGCCAAGCCCACGAGGCTCGCCCGATGATTGCCGTCATCAAGAACAGCGAGCTCCTGAAGCGCCTCTTTTGGGCGACCCAGATGGTT
>CAZZZQ010000621.1:0-2590 GCA_964658405.1 uncultured Sphingomonas sp. | reverse complement strand
AAGAAGCGACTGTTTATAGGCTGAGCAGATTTTCGACAAGCGTTTCATTCTCTTCCATGGTAGACGCAAAGGGGTTGTGCTGCGACGAATGAATCTTTCCGTATCTCTCCGGTGAGATGCAGGTTCTACTGCAGCTTGTAGTCAAAGGAGTACTCGACCGTGATGTGATCGCCTGCAGGTAACGGGCCAAATCCGTCGACCCGCTGCACGGCGCGCAGGGCCGAGGTGTCGAGCGAGGCCGAGCCGCTGCGGGTCTGGATGCGTGGATTTGAGGGAACGCCCTCGCGGTTGATGTCGAAGAGGACGGTCACTCGCTTGCCATTCGAGGCACGCGGGTCCGCCTCCTGGGTAAACCACTGCTGTGCAACCGTTCGGTTGACGATGTTGATGTAGTAGGCGAAGCGCGCGCCAAAGGTCTTATCTTCAACGTTTACGCTGGCAGTGCCGTTCTTCAGCTGCATCGTCGCCATGGCTACGCGGATCCCAGAAGTCTCGCCGGTAGCGGCCTTGGTTGGCTGTGGCGGGTCAGGCTGCACATGCTTTGGCGGCTCGGGCGTCGGCTTCTCAGCCACCTTGACCGGTTTTACGATCTTCTTTGGAATGGGTACTTCATTCGGCTTGGGGGGCGGCTCGGTCTTCTCCTTGGTGACGACGGGTGCCGGGCTCGGAGTCTCAGAGGCAAGAACATTCTTCTCGTCGGTCTTCACTTTTGGGGGCAACGGAAGCGCGGCGACCATCGTCGCCTGGATCGCACCGGCTACCGCCTGATCCTGACCCCAAGGCTTGGTGGGGGGATGGATATAGGCAAAGCCGATGATCGATCCGAAGATCAGGGCGTGCAGCAGGATCGAGCCAACGAGATCGCGACCCGTCGTGCTCACTTCTGCTTCGTCCCGTGTCCATTTGGTCTGAGTCGGTATGGTGGTATCCGCTTCTTGCTTGCTGGCTATTTATTTACTGTCGAGAGGTTGCGTAACGATGCTGATATTGGTGATGCCGGCCTGCTTAACCGCGTCCATTACCGAGGCGAACGCCCCGAAGGGAACGCGCTCGTCGGAGCGAATGTAGACGATGCGCTTCGCCTCCGGCTTTCCACTCATCTGTAGCCGCGAGGGGAGCTCGTTGACGTTGACTGGCTTGTCCTGCAGGAAGACGCTCTGATCCTTGTCGATCGTGATGACCATGCGCTCTTCGGTCAGCTGGTTGACAGAGCGAGTATGCGGCACGGCCACTTCAATCCCGGACTGCAGGACGGGCGCGGTCAGCATGAAGATCAACAGGAGCACAAGCACCACGTCGACGAGCGGCGTGATGTTGATCTCGGCGAGCGAGGTCTGCGTGCGGCCTTTGACGGAGAAGGCCATGAGTTAGTAGTCCCTCCGTCTGGGCTCTTCCTGCGAACGCCTGGGCTCTTCGGTCAACCGTCTGGGATCTTCCGGCTGGCGGCGGCCTTCATCCTGAACCGCAGCCGGATTGACGATAGCCGCATTCTCGATTGCGTTCAGCAGCTCGCGGCCGAAGTCGTCCATCCGTGAGCCGAACTCGCGGAGCCGGGCGGTCAGCTGGTTGTAGCCGACAACGGCTGGGATCGCGACGACGAGACCGGCGGCGGTCGTGATCAGCGCCTCGGAGATACCGGGGGCGACCGCCCGCAGGGTGGCAGCACCGCTGGTTCCGAGGCCGTGGAAGGCGTCGATGATGCCCATGACGGTTCCAAGCAGACCGATGAACGGGGCGATTGCGGCGATCGTGGCGAGCCACGTCATCCGGGTCTCCATCACAGTGAGGGCCTCGCTCGAAGCGGTTTGCGCGGCACGGTCAAGGGCGACCGAGTTGCGGGGGAGCCCGCGGCCCCCGGACTGGCGCTGGTACTCGTCGTGGATCTCGTTGAAGACCGCAACCAGGGGGCTTGGCTTGAACTGGTCGGAGACGGTGGCGATCTCGCTCAAGCGGCCGGATTTGCGGAAGGCGCGCAGGAAGCGCTTGGACTGCTTCTCAGCCTTGCCGAAGCTCGACCACTTGGAGATCATGATCGACCAGGAGAAGACGCTGCAGAGCAGAAGCAGGATCAGAACGGCAAAGGCGACGGGCCCGCTGTTATGCACCATCTCCATCAGGGCGCTGCTGCCACCCGAGGGAGGCATGGTCGTGGCGGAGTCGGCTGGCGTGGCGGCGTCCTGCATGTGGAGCAGCACAAGAGCGAGGTGCCTGGCCGTCGTCGAAGCAGTAGTGGCCAGAATAGAGGCTGTCGAGACTATGGTCGTCATCTACTCAGTAGTGTAAAGCTTACCGCCGGTGGAGACATGGAAGACGTACCGAGGGAGGAACCTCTTCGGCTGAAAGCGACGTCAAGGCTGCCGGATGATGGTTCCGGACATCTATTCGTGTGGGTACGAAGGAGAAGCGATGAGCATTCTGGGAAGCAGCAGCGAAAAGATCAGTGTAGTGGCACAGATCCGTGCAAAGAGCGGTCATGAGCATGAGGTTCGGTCCATGTTCGAGAAGGTCGTTGGACCCTCGCAGAAGGAGGCCGGCTGCATCAAGTACCAACTGTTTGAGGATAAGCACTACACCGGCAGCTTCTTTACCT
>CAZZZQ010000620.1:0-2593 GCA_964658405.1 uncultured Sphingomonas sp. | reverse complement strand
TGGCCCCACTCGCACAAGCGGCGATCTCGCCTCGTGTCAGTGCGCCGGTGAAGCGCTTCTTCGTCCAGCGTGGTTCGCACGTCAAGGCCGGCCAGCTCCTTGCAACCCTCGAGAACAGCGACCTGGCCGCTGCAGCACTCGACACCAAGGGAACCTACACCGCAGCGCAGGGTGCCTTTGCTGCAACCACCGGCGCGCAGGTCCCTGAGGATTCGGCGAAGGCACAGACCGACCTTGCGCAGGCCGGGGCGAATCTCAAGCTCAACGAAACGATCGTCAACGCCCGCACGCAGCTGTTTGCGCAGGGCGCTATCCCGGGACGCGATCTGGATACTGCAAAGGCCGGACTAGTCCAGGCGCAAGCTGCCTACGACGTCGCCCGGCTCCACCTTCAGTCGGTTCAGCAGGTCGGACGGAAGGCTTCGCTGCAGTCGGCCGAGGGACAGCTCACCAGCGCGAAGGGCAAGTATCTTGGCGCCGAGGCACAGCTGAGTTACACCGAGATTCGCAGCCCGATCAGCGGCGTCGTGACGGACCGCCCGCTGTTTGCCGGAGAGACCGCCTCGGCTGGCACCGCACTGCTCACCGTCATGGATACGTCAGCCCTGCTCGCCAAGCTTCACATCTCGCAGATGCAGGCGCAGCAGCTCGCCCTCGGCGGCGAGGCCAGCGTCACGGTGCCCGGCATCATCGATCCGGTTCCTGCGAAGGTCTCGCTCATCAGCCCCGCCCTCGATCCCGGCAGCACGACGGTCGAGGTCTGGCTGCGCGTCGAAAACCGCGACGGCAAGCTCAAGTCAGGAACGCCAGTTCGAACGGTGATTACGGGGCACACCATCCAGAATGCGCTCCTGATCTCTCCCGACGCGCTCCAGACAGCACCCGACGGGAGCTCGAAGTACGTCATGGTGGTCGCCTCCAACGGCGCGGCACAGAAGCGACCGGTCAAGATTGGCCTGCAGACGGCCGAGTCCATTCAAGTCCTCTCCGGCATCTCGCTCAGAGATATGGTGATCACGACCGGCTCCTTCGGTCTCGACGACAAGACGAAGGTCAAGGTCGGTTCCCCCGATGCAAAGGGTGGCAAGGATGCCGACGACAAATGAGCACCGACCTCACCACGCCCCGCGCTGAGGAGAGGCCGTTCTGGCTTGCCCAATCCTCAAAGACCATCTTCTTCTTCCTCTTTGTGCTCACAGCGGCCGGGATCTACGGCGCCTTCCAGGTTCCGATCTCCGTCTTCCCGGACACTAACTTCCCGCGCGTGGTCATCGGCGTCGACAACGGCGTGATGCCGGTCGAGCAGATGCAGGTGACGATCACGAAGCCGATCGAGGACGCGATCAACAGCGTCCCCGGCCTGCAGACCGTCCGCAGCACAACCAGTCGCGGCTCCGCAGAGGTCAGCCTCTTCTTCGACTGGAAGGTCGACATGTTCCGCACGCTGCAGCTGACCGACGCGGCGCTCGCGAAGGTCCAGCAGACGCTTCCGGCGACGGCGCGGATCACGACCAATCGTTTGACCTTTGCCACCTTTCCAATCCTCGGCTACGCGCTCACCGCTGAGGACCGTGGCAAAAACACCGTCTCGCAGACTCAGCTCTGGGAGATTGCCACGTACGATCTGAAGCCGCCGTTGAACCGTGTCAACGGCGTCAGCACCGTCGTCGTTCAGGGCGGGCAGGTTCCCGAATTTCACATCGTCCCGAACCTCGCGCGCCTGCAGGCCTCCGGCGTGACCATGCTGGACCTGGTCAACGGGGTGCAGGCCTCGAACATCATTGACTCGCCAGGCCTGTACGAGGCGGATCACCAGCTGATCCTCGGCCTGATTGGTGCGCAGGCGCATGATGCCTCGCAGCTCGGAAATCTCGTCATCAAAACGACCGCGTCCGGCGCACCGGTCCGCGTCTCGGACGTCGCGGCAGTTGAGCGGGCGACCATGCCGGTCTATACGATGGTCGCGTCAAACGGTGTCCCGGCAGTCCTCCTCAACATCGCCCGGCAGCCCTCGAGCAACACGGTCACAGTCGCCGATGCGGTTGCAGCCGAGGTTGAATCGCTCAAGGCCAAACTCCCGCCCGGGGTCAAGCTGGTCCCGTTCTACGACCAGTCGGAGCTGGTGCGGGAGAGCATCTCCAGTGTCCGCGACGCGATCTTCATCGGACTGATCCTCGCGTGCGTCATCCTCTTTCTCTTCCTCCGCGACTGGAGCTCGTCGCTGATCGCCGGGCTGGTCATTCCTGTCACCGTGGCAGTAACGATTCTCTTTCTCTGGCTGATCGGGCAGAGCTTTAACCTGATGACCCTCGGAGGGTTGGCTGCAGCGATTGGCCTTGTCATCGACGACGCGATCGTGGTCGTCGAAAACATCGTGGTCCATCGCGACCGCGGGGAGTCGCGAGTCGAAGCCGTCCGCAAGGCGCTGCACGAGATCACGATCCCGCTGATTGGATCGACGATCACGCCGGTTGTCGTCTTCCTGCCACTCATTTCGGTCACCGGCGTCACAGGCAGCTTCTTCCGTGCGCTCGCCGTCACGATGACAGCCGCACTTCTGACCTCTCTGCTGCTTGCTCTTACATGGACCCCA
>CAZZZQ010000619.1:0-2595 GCA_964658405.1 uncultured Sphingomonas sp. | reverse complement strand
AATCAACTTGCCGATAGATCGAAGGCTCAAGCCGTCTCGGCAGGCACGGAACCGGGCTTGCGAGTGCATCCAGAGGTACTCGCCGTTATGCAGGAGGCCGGAATAGACCTCAGCGACGCCAAGCCTCAGAAGCTGACCGAGGAGCTTGCTAAGGGGGCATCACTGCTCATCACAATGGGCTGCGGTGACAAGTGCCCTTATGTTCCAGGGCTTCGGCGGGACGACTGGCCATTGCGTGATCCGAAGGGCCTACCGATGGACGAAGTGCGGCGCATCCGCGACGACATCAAAGAACGAGTGCAAGTTCTGTTGCAAAGCGAATCTCTCAACTCCTAATCAACTCGCGTCTGGCTACCGTGATCCGTCGAGGTAAAGTAGCTTCCGGCTGGGTAGGGTGACGCTCTCTCTGCACGATCTCCTTTTTGCACGATCACTCGGCCACCGCTTCGGTGCAAGAGCTGCGCCCTTCGGCTCTGCGTTCAGAACTCGCGTTCCGCGCCCTCCGGGTTTAGGACTCCTCCCCCCTCGCAGGCTCCGGGTCCCCGCTCCTAAAACTTCTTCTCTTGGCAACGCGGCTACGCCGCGACTTGGGAGCAGCGCACCTTTGCGCCCCTTCGGGATGTGTGTCCCGAGTGACCGGGCAAAAGGAGAAACACCATGCAGACTCAACAGACCATCACGTTCTTCGGAACCGTCAGCAACTCAGCCATCAGCCGCATCTCCAGGAACGGGCGTGAGTACACCGCCTTCGGCGTTTCGATCATCTCCGACCGGAACCTGCAAGCCTTCCACTACAACGTCATTGCCTGGGGCAAGCGGGGCCACTTCGCCAAGCCTCTCCAGAAAGGCACCCGCGTCAAGCTCGTTATTCAGGCGCAGTCTCAGCCCGACAACATCACCGCAACCTTCGTGCGACGGGTTCATCCGGTCGCATGAGGGCAACACAGGGATTGCTATCGGGTTCTAATGAAGTAGCGGTATGTAATTTGATCTGAATGAGGTCGGGCCATATGGAGAATCACTCCCCTCAAACATCTACGAGGCTACAAGCAGTCCATGTTTGTGAGAAGTGCGAAACCCGTTTCCGTCCTGATGAAGTCAATGAGGACGTGAACATTACAGGGGTCATCGAGTGCAAGGTTTGCTCGCACATCGGACCGCTCCGGATCCTGATTCTTCCGCGGGAACAATACCTAATGGACAAGACCTAACCGAAGCTGCTTGGCATTCGTCCGTTCCTTCAAGCGACGCACGAAGCCGCGCAGGAACTCGCTAACAACGCGCCCTTGACTGTCAGACCTGCAAGCGAGGCGGGTTTCCAGTCTCAATCCAGCGATGCACAGTGGCCGTATCGTGATGCCGTTGCGGGAGATTCTCCATGCTCCAGCTTGGGTCAGCACGGCTACGCCGAGCCCTCGCAGAACGAATTGAGAAGCATCTTCGGCAGTCATTACATGATGAATCGAAGTGCCAGGTTTCGTCGCCGGCTTCGCGGCTTCACATAGAGCGTCGTAGAGCATCGGATGGACATGCCGCTCAAAGAGTATGCAAGAAACACCTGCGAGGTGATGATGATTCACTTCCGGGTTCAATGCGAGATCACCATCTTCGAGCATAGCTACGAAGAATGGCTGATCGGACACCGTTGCAGAGCTGATGCGCGGTGATTCCGGCATCCCGGTAAGAAATGCCATGTCCAGTGTTCCGTTCAGCAGATCATGCGAAAGATCAGCCGCGAGTTTGCTGCACAGCTTGATCTTGAGGTTTGGGAAGAGCGGCAACCGAAACGAAAGCAAATTGCTCAGAAGATACGGGTCGGTATATGGCGACTTGCCAATATGAAGAGTGATCTCGCAATCCCGATTTGCCTCGCGGGCAAGTTGGATTGCGCGTTCCGTGTGCAACAAAGCTATTCGCGCCTCTGGAACAAACTTCTCACCCGCTGGCGTCAGTGACACCTTGCGGCTGTCACGGATGAATAGCGTCAGACCCAGGAAGTTCTCCAGTGCATGAATCTGTTTCGTCAGGGTGGATTGTCCGATGTGAAGCTTCTGCGCCGCCCGGCAAAAGTTCAGTTCGTCCGCCAAAACCACTGCAGCACGCAACCATTTTGTGTCGAGATCAGCCATGGCCCCTCACGGAAGAAACCACTACGAAGACCACACGAACACAACTCTAAATTCGATGCAGGGTCATCCGTGGTCAGGTTGCCTATGGACTGGAGATGAACCGTCAAGTTTGGAATTTTGCGAAACTCGAAAAATTGACTGCGCCGCTAATCCTGAACTATTCCATCCCGGAATAGCCATCGGCCAAATTTTCATTGGACAGTTTCGCGTGTCGGGAAGAAGTTTGAGGGTACGAGAACGGATTCTCGGCCCAGAGGTTTCTCAATGACCGGCGCGCCCCTCAACTCAAGAACGCAATCGGGAGAAATACACTTATTCAACCAAGACGAGCTTATCGCGAACGGAGGAGCTACGCCAGCTGCGCGTACAAAAAGAGTAAACACGTCCCAATCGCTGGGAATCCCCGCAAGTTTGCATAAGGAGGACTGCATGAATCGTTCAGAACAAGGGAGTCCAGAGGAAGTGA
>CAZZZQ010000618.1:0-2602 GCA_964658405.1 uncultured Sphingomonas sp. | reverse complement strand
AGCAGGCCATAGCCTCCGGAACTGGGGGTAAGCGTCGTCCAGTTGGCGTCGGCCAGGAGGTTGAAGCCAGGAAACTCATCGGAGACCTGCGCGCAGCTCTGCGCCTGCAGGGTCTGGGTTGCGAGACAACTGCCGAGCAGGAAGAGGGCAATCATCCAAGCTCTGGAAATCCGGGCTTTGGAAGCGGAAGCAGAAGCCTGCAGCTTGAAACGCTGGATGAACGAAGGGTGGCTGGGGTGCTGGATCTGATTTAGCACGAGACCGCCACCATGAAACGACCCGAAGACAGACCTGAGGGGTTGAAACGCACATCCTGGGCAGGATGGCACACAAATACGGGCCCGAAAGCCAGGAACATGGGGGATGTATGGTTCACAATCGACCTCAGCTGCGTTGCGGTCCAAAAAAGGACATGGATGGGGCAAGGCAGAAAAAGTCAGCCCGTATGGGCGGGTACGATCAGGGAGGAGTGGTTCAGGACTACCGGGCACATCAACAACTCAGCGGTAGTTCCACCTTACACTGGAAGCGCGGGGATTCAAGCCCGCGGCAAGGCGTCCTGCACCTCTGGCGGAGTGGAAAACCCAGGCTGTTCGATAGGCGCCGCAAGACTAAGCGGCTACGAATCAAAAGCCTATGCCCCCGTTGGTGGTTCGATTCGAGTGAATCATCTGGATGAAAATATTTTTCCAATGGTCGCCCACTTCCTCGCTGCGCTGTTGGCCTCCGCTACCCGCAGGGCAAAACCGGCAACGCAGGCTCCGCCGGTATAGAATCGCTGTGGGCCGTGGCTTCAGTGCTCGTGCCTCACCCCAACCGATCCCGGAATAGGAACTCCTCGTGACGCAACGCAAATCAGCGGTAATTCTCGGTGCCCAGTGGGGCGATGAAGGCAAAGGCAAGATCGTCGATGTACTCAGCGAGAAGTTCGACATCGTCGCTCGCTATGCCGGCGGCCACAACGCGGGCCACACCGTCATCATTGAAGGCAAGAAGATCGTGCTGCAGCTTATCCCCTGCGGGGTGCTGCGTCCTGAGTGCAAAGGCGTCATCGGCAACGGCGTGGTGTTCGACCCTGCGGCCTTTCTTGCCGAGGTAAAAAAGTTGAAGGACGCCGGGCTTCCTGCGTACGATCCCGCGGCCAAGCAGCTGTTTATCTCCAACCGCGCCCAGGTGATTCTGCCCTACCATCGGATGATCGAGCTTGCCGCCGAGACGGCCCCGGGCCGCCAGACCATCGGCACCACCCGCCGCGGCATCGGCCCGGCCTATGAGGACAAGATCCACCGCAACGGCCTCCGCGTCGTCGATCTGCTGAACACCTCGCTGCTGCGCACCCACATCAACAACGCCTGCCACGAGAAGAACACCATCGCGCACGCGTTGTTCGGCACCGAGCCGCTCGATCCCAAGCAGATGTACGAAGAGTATGTGCGCTACGCCGAGCAGATCGCCCCCTTCGTCACCGACACCGCCCAGTTGCTGAACGAGGCACTCGACGCTGGGCAGAACGTCATGTTTGAGGGCGCGCAGGGCGCGCTGCTCGACATCGACCACGGCACCTACCCCTTCGTGACCAGTTCCTCGTCCACCGCCGGCGGGGCGGTGACCGGAACCGGCGTGGGACCCACCCGCATCGGCACCGTGATCGGCGTGACCAAGGCCTACGTGACGCGCGTCGGCGAAGGCCCCTTCCCCACCCAGGACTTCGGGGTCATGGGCGAGCTGCTGGCCAAGCGCGGCAATGAGTTCGGCGCCGTTACCGGCCGGCCCCGCCGCTGCGGCTGGCTCGATCTGCCGTTGCTGCGCTACTCCAACATGATCAACGGGACGGAATGGCTGGTCGTCACCAAGATGGATGTGATGGACGAGTGCGACGAGATCCCCGTATGCACCGGATACAAGATCGACGGCAAGGTGACGGACGTGATCCCTGCAGACATGGTTGGCTTCAAGAAGATTGAGCCGGTCTACACCACCCTGAAGGGCTGGAAGAGCCCGACCGAAGGCATCGTCGAGTTCGATAAGCTGCCGCAGCTCGCCCAGGACTACCTGCACTTTATCGAGAAGGAGTCCGGGGCCAAGATCGGTATGGTTTCGACCGGCCCGGACCGCGACCAGACGATGGCTTTGCCTGGACTGACCGCCGCCCTGGGCGCATAGCCGCCTGCGCGGGGCTGCAGCCTGAACCTGCGTCCGCTGATGCAGAAGCCGCAGGATGACGTATTTCGATGGAAGAAAAAGAGGTCGCATTATGGTCAGTTTTACCGTTCGCCTAAGCTTTGATCCGAACGATCACGGCACGATCGTCGAGATGCTGAAGCCGCTTACCGCCGCCTCCCGCCTGGAGCCCGGCTGCGTCAGCTATATTCCGCACTTCGTGGAAGGCGACAATGCAACGGTCGTGATTTACGAGCAGTATCAGGACGAGGCGGCCCTTGAATTTCACCGCACTACGCCACACTTTGCCCAGTATGCGATCGGTGGCTTTTACCAGTTGATGAAGGATCGCCACATCGAAAACCTGACCGCCATCTGCTGAATTCGCGCGCGGATCAGGCGGGATGCGCCTCCGTTCGCTGCAAATCCTGCCACCCCGATT
>CAZZZQ010000617.1:0-2607 GCA_964658405.1 uncultured Sphingomonas sp. | reverse complement strand
CACAGGCGAGGCAACGGCGACGTGGGGAACCTGGGCGAGGATGTCGGCGACCTTGATCGAGGTCGCGGCGGGGCTCATGCCGATGAAGTTGTTCGTCGTGCTTGGCCGGACGAACATATCGAAGCCGATTCCGTTCTGACGGTCCTTAAATCCATTGAGCTTCCCCATCAGGATGGCGGTGATGGAGAGGATCATGATGACCTCAATGGCTACTGCGAAGGCACTGATGACCGAGCGGAGGGGCCGATGGACGAGATTTCCGACGACAAGTTTGTTCATTCCTTACCAGTGTAAGGCAGCGGCGATGGCATGAGGCCCATGTTGGCATCTAAGGAACTTAAGTGCGGTCTCCATCGTCCTTAGGGCTTTGACTCTATGGTAATCGGCGGATATCGTCTTCGGTAGAGACGGTCTTCGTTCGACGAGATCGGCTCACGGATGCGAATGGCGGGGTAATGGGCCAGTTCGGGCAGGAGTTGCGCGAGGAGCGGGA
Organism: uncultured Sphingomonas sp.; assembly: GCA_964658405.1. Classification (GTDB taxonomy): domain Bacteria; phylum Acidobacteriota; class Terriglobia; order Terriglobales; family Acidobacteriaceae; genus Edaphobacter. The sequence continues at coordinate 2,114 of CAZZZQ010000617.1, read as the reverse complement.
GGGGCGCGGAGTCTCGGTCGACGAGATCTGCGCGGTCACCAAGGTCTCGTCGCGCCATGTTGAAGCGCTGGAGGCCGGGCAGTTCGATCAGCTCCCGGGCGGTGTCTTTCGTAAAGGAATTCTGCGCAGCTATATCTCTGCTGTGGGTCTGGATGAGGCGGTCTGGATTGAGCGCTTCGAGCAGAGCCTGCGGGAGAGCGGCGCTGCAGACCCAGAGGATAAAGGCTGGGTGGAGTTCGCGGAGAACGTCAAACGGAGCCGGAGCGGCGAGGGCCCGGGGACCGGAATGCGCTGGCTTGGCGTCATCCTGATGTTGCTCGTACTGCTGATCTGCGGCTGGGCCGCCTGGAAGTTTGTGCTGCATGACCGGCTGGCGATGAGCGTTTTGAAGCGTGCGTTGACGGCGCTCCGGCTTTCCTGAATGGTCAAAGACCGACGCAGTTGACGGGATGGTCTGAGGCGGCTCCAGGATGACCATTCAATGCTGAATCCTGCCGGTAAGGCGCTCCAGGGGACGAATGACTGGCGATCTTTGCCCGGGGCGACGTACGGTGCGTAAAATAGAGCGATTGATTTCTGCGCGGGGCTAAGTGTCCCGCACAGGCACTTCTAAGGAGTAGTTTTGGCGACACGCGATAAGTTTTTGTTCACGAGTGAGTCCGTTACCGAGGGGCATCCCGATAAGATTGCCGACCAGATCTCCGACGCGATTCTGGATGCCTGCCTGGAGCAGGACCCCTATAGCCGTGTGGCCTGCGAGACCCTGACCTGCACCGGTCTGGTCGTCATCGCGGGAGAGATCACCACCAAGGCGTACGTGGACTTCCAGAGCCTCGTTCGTGGAACCGTCGCGGCGATCGGCTATGACAACGCGCTCTACGGCTTCGATTCGAACACCTGCGCGGTCATTTCGACGATCAACAAGCAGTCCGGCGACATTGCGATGGGCGTGGATACGGGCGGCGCGGGCGACCAGGGCATGATGTTCGGCTATGCGACGAACGAGACCCCGGAGTTGATGCCGACCCCAATCTCACTGGCCCACAAGCTGGCAGAGCGCCTGAGCGAGGTCCGCAAGTCGGGCCTGATGGCGTACCTCCGTCCGGACGGCAAGAGCCAGGTCACGGTCGAGTATGACTCCAACAACCAGCCTGTTCGCGTGGATGCGGTTGTCATCTCGACCCAGCACGCGGAGAACGTCGGCAACGATGAGCTGCGCGGCGACATCCTCAAGAACGTCATCCAGCACGTCATTCCTGCAAAGCTGCTGGATGCGGACACCAAGTACCACATCAACCCGACCGGTCGCTTCGTTGTCGGCGGACCGATGGGCGATACCGGCCTGACGGGTCGTAAGATCATCGTCGACACCTATGGCGGCATGGGCCGTCATGGCGGCGGAGCCTTCAGCGGCAAGGACGCGACCAAGGTCGACCGTTCGGCTGCCTACATGGCTCGCTACGTTGCGAAGAACATCGTGGCGGCTGGCCTGGCGGATCGCTGCGAGGTCCAGCTTGCCTATGCAATCGGCGTCGCGGAGCCGGTAAGCGTCCTGGTCGAGACCTTCGGAACCGGCAAGGTTGACGAAGCAAAGCTCGAAGAGCTGGTTCGCAAGAACTTCTCACTGACGCCGAAGGGTATCATCGAGAGCCTGAACCTGCGCCGCCCGATCTTCAAGGCGACCGCGGCGTATGGCCACTTCGGCCGCAAGGGCGAGGGCTTTACCTGGGAGGCGACCGACAAGGCCGCCACGCTCAAGGAGCAGGCTGGCGTCAAGGAACTAGCAGCAAAATAGATCGCACTGTTGCACGAAAGGGGCGGGCCTTCTTGGCTCGCCCCTTTTCTTGCGCGCGAAGGGCAGGCTGGGGTTAGACTTCCATCTAACGCAATCAGGCTCGAGTGCATCTCATTGAATTAACGTTCCCTCTTCAAGAAGGGCTGTATCGATGCTCGTTCAAAGCGAATATGACATTCAATTCCAGTTGGCCCATCCGACCGCGATGGTGGCCATGCTTCACTTGCACCCGTCGCTTGAGTCGCGGGTCCGTTCCGGCAACGAACTCCTCGTTGAGTCCGTGCATGAAGGCGGGACAACAAAGATTCCTTTTCAGCTC
>CAZZZQ010000616.1:0-2609 GCA_964658405.1 uncultured Sphingomonas sp. | reverse complement strand
GTCCAGAGCGCCCCGCTATACGGCGCTGCACACCATGCTCCCGGGACCCAGTAGTAGCCGGTCGTAGCGTAGCCCCAGTAGCCGGGCGTCCAGAGATAGTTCGGGTCGGGGGCAGGTGGCTGCTGATAGACGGGCAGCTCCGGCGGTGGCTGCGGAGCCTGCATGTCGGCATACTGGTCGATCGTCTGATCGAAGTCGTCGTCGCTCGGCTGATACGCCTGATCATTCGCATAGCCCTGTGGCGGAACGTAGTTCGAAGGGTCCGGGGCACGCTCTATAGGAGCGCCATTCTGCTGGTAGACCTCCGCCTGCTGCTGGGCTTCGTTCTGCTGCGCCTGGCCGAGGACGCGGGTCCGCTGCGGCGCGACGCTCTGGAAGGACTGCACCGGCTGGGGCCCCTGCGTGTTATCGACCGGCGCGAGGTTTGCTGCAGCCGGGTCCGGCCCTGCGTTGTTCGCGGCTGGGTTGCTCTTGCACCCTGTCATCGTGGCGAATCCCGCGAGTCCCAATACTGCGCCCAGAAGCTGGGGCCGGCCTGCAAAGTGCTTGATGTCGAACATGGTTTGCATCTCCCTGCTGTTGCTCTACGGTCTATGGAAACACCTGCCAGGGTAATAAGATGCGCTCCCGGCAGGATCAGCGGCAGAGAGGGCTTTATTCTCAACGCGGCTGGCAGTAAACTGAGCGCATGAGCCTGCTTGACTCCAGTGGCGATCCGGTGACCCCGATCCTCAAGCGCTTTCGTCATGGACGCCGCGACCGCGGCCGCTCCTAGCTCTATCCCCTGTCTTTTGCCTCTGATACGCTTCATAACGTTTCTTCCGGCGTGCCGCCTCCGTGCTGAACCTGAGGCAGGCGACGTTCGGCAAACAAGCTGCGAGTCTGCGCCCAGACACGGCCAGGCTGAAGGAGAGTTGACCCATGCCCACTCCGCACCCCGATTCCTTTCATAGTCAATCCACGCTCACCAGTGGCGACACGACCTACACGATCTTCCGGCTGAAGGCACTGGAGGAGCAGGGCACAGAGCTGTCGCGCCTGCCCTTCTCGCTCCGCGTGCTGCTCGAGAACCTGCTGCGCCACGAGGATGACCGCACCGTCACCGCCGCCGACATCCGCTTTCTCGCCCAGTGGGACCCGAAGGCCGAGCCGTCGCGCGAGATCGCCTACATGCCAGCGCGCGTCCTCATGCAGGACTTCACCGGCGTTCCCGCGATCGTCGACCTTGCAGCGATGCGCGATGCCATGCGTGCGCTGGGCGGCGATCCGGAGAAGATCAACCCGCTGCAGCCGGCGGAGCTGGTCATCGACCACTCGGTCCAGGTAGACGAGTTCGGCACCCGGAACTCCTACGATCTGAACGCAGCGCTCGAGTTCCAGCGCAACCGCGAGCGGTATGCCTTCCTGAAGTGGGGCCAGACAGCCTTCGACAACTTCTCCGCGGTCCCGCCTGGCATGGGCATCTGCCACCAGGTCAACCTCGAGTACCTCGCCCGCGTGGTGTTCACGACCCAGCCGGACGCCGAGGGCAAGGTGGTGGCCTATCCCGATACGCTCGTCGGAACCGACTCCCACACCACGATGGTCAACGGTCTTGGTGTTCTTGGATGGGGCGTCGGCGGCATTGAGGCAGAGGCTGCCATGCTCGGCCAGCCGGTGTCGATGCTGATCCCGCAGGTCGTCGGCTTCAAGCTGACCGGCAAGCTCAAGGAAGGCACCACAGCGACTGACCTCGTCCTCACCGTCACACAGATGCTTCGCAAGCTCGGCGTGGTCGGCAAGTTCGTCGAATTCTATGGCCCCGGCATCTCGGAGCTCCCGCTTGCCGACCGTGGCACCATTGCCAACATGGCACCGGAGTACGGCGCAACCTGCGGCTTCTTCCCGGTCGACGCGGAGACGCTGCGCTACCTCGCGCTGACCGGACGTCCGGCCGAGCAGATCGCATTGGTCGAGGCCTACTACCGCGAGCAGGGAATGTTCCACACGGCAGACGCGCCCGAAGCTGCGTATTCCGCAACGATCTCGCTCGATCTCGCAACCGTTGAGCCAAGTGTCGCCGGACCGAAGCGCCCGCAGGATCGCGTCTTGCTCTCAGGTGCGGCTGCCAGCTTTGCCGAGCAGCTTCCTTCGCTCCTCGGCCCCAACGCCAACAGGCAGGCCGCGCGGCAGATGGTACGGTGGGAGGGTGAGGGCGGCAACCCGAGCGCAACCGGCGATGTCACCAGCGGGATCGGCGCGCCGGCTCCCGTGATGGAAGGCGACGAGATCGCCGTGGCAACGCTCCCGGTCGACACCCTGACGGTGGCTCCGACCAGCGTCGAAGGACGCTTCGGAGTTGATCCCGACCAGTATCTCGACCATGGCAGTATCGTCATTGCGGCCATCACCTCCTGCACGAACACTTCGAATCCCTATGTCATGATGGCCGCCGGCCTGCTCGCAAAGAAGGCTGTACAGAAAGGCCTCCGCACCCCGCCGTGGGTCAAGACCTCACTCGCACCGGGTTCGCGTGTCGTAACGGACTACTACAAGAAGTCCGGCCTGATGAAGTACCTCGACCAGCTCCGCTTCCAGGTGGTCGGCTATGGCTGCACGACCTGTATTGG
>CAZZZQ010000615.1:0-2623 GCA_964658405.1 uncultured Sphingomonas sp. | reverse complement strand
GGTCGAGCACCTCAGCCCCTGCAGGTCGATCGACCTTCGTTCCGGCGGCAACGATGCGCTCGCCTTCGACAAGGACCTCGCCCGGCGTGACGATCTTCCCGCCTGCGACATCGAGCAGGCGGGCAGCGTGAAGGACCGTGACGTGTTTCGCGGTAGCTGCCTGCGCGGAGACGGGGACCGTGCACAGGAGCGCGGCCAGACCAGGAATCAGGAATTTCATCGTGACCGAAGAATACCTGAAGTGGGCTAGCCGGCCTTCTCCGCCAGCTCTGCCCACCGTGCGTAGAGGCCGTCGGCGACCTCCTGGGCGTCCTCCATCTCCTTCAAAGCTGCAGTCAGCTTGACCGGATCGGTGACCACTGCCGTCTCTTCGAGCGCCTCGCGGGCGGTCTGAAGCCGGGTCTCGGCGTCGTCTACTGCGGCTTCGATTCCGGCGTACTCGCGTGCTTCGAGGTAGGAGAGCTTCTTCTTCCCGCCCGTGGCTGCCGCTGCTGCAGGCGCTGCCGCGGCGACCGCTGTTCCGGTCTGGCCTGGGATGATCGACTCTTCGATGGTGACGCCGCGCCACTGCTCCCACTGCGAGTAGTCGGCGAAGGTCTCGGTTCCGCCGCGGCCATCCAGCCCGAGGACGATGGTCGACACGCGGTCAAGCATATAGCGGTCATGGGTGACGAGGACGAGCGCGCCGGTGTACTCAAGCAGGCTCTCTTCGAGGATCTCAAGCGTCGCGATGTCCAGGTCGTTGGTCGGTTCGTCCAGCAGGAGCAGGTCGGCCGGCTCCAGCATCAACTTGGCGATCAGGACACGGGCCCGCTCGCCTCCGCTCAGCCGTTCGACGGGCTGGTTGAGCTGCTCGCTGGTGAAGAGGAACTTCGTCGCATAGCTGGCCACGTGGACGACGCGGCCCTGGTAGACGACCGAGTCAGAGTCCGGGGCGAGCGCACGCCGGAGGGTCACGCCCTCCTCGAGCTCGCGGGTCTGCGAGAAGTAGACGATCTTCAGCGAGGCCGCCTTCTTCAGCGTGCCGGCGCTCGGCTGGAGCTCGCCGGTCAGGAGCTTCAGCAGCGTGGTCTTGCCGCTTCCGTTGGGGCCGACGAGGCCGACGCGCATGCCCGAGGTGACGAGGAACTTCAGCCCTTCGACGATCTTCCGGTCGCCGAGGACGCAGCTTACGTCCTCAAACTCCACCAGCCGCTTGGTCTGGCGGTCAGTCGCCGAGAAGTCGATGCCGGCGCTCGAGGTCGCGACGCGGGAGTTGACCTCCTTCAGCTGGCCGATCAGGTCGTTCGCGTTGTCGATGCGCGCCTTCGCCTTGGTGCTGCGGGCTTTCGGACCGCGGCGGAGCCAGTCGACTTCGATCTTAACGCGATTCTTCAGCGCGTCCTGCAGCTTGGACTGGGCATCCATGTAGGCCTGCTTGTCCTCGATGAACTTCGAATAGGTCCCCTGCACGCGGAGCAGGCCGTCGGCGTAGACGCGGTTCAGCTCAACGATCGCGGTAGCAACATTCTCGAGAAAGTAACGGTCATGGCTGACCATGACGCAGGCAAAGGACGCCTGCTTCAGCAGCTCCTCGAGCCAGGCGATCCCGGCGAGGTCAAGATGGTTGGTGGGCTCGTCGAGCAGGAGCACGTCGGGGCCGGTCACGACCGCCTCTGCGATCGCAAGCCGCTTGCGCCATCCACCGGAGAGCCGGGCGGCTTCAGCCGTCATATCCGGAAAGCCGGTCCGGCCGCTGGTCTCGCGGAGGCGGCCTTCACGCTCGCCCTCGGGGACGTTCGCGACCTTCAACGAGCGCTCAAGGACATCGCGAACGGTCAGTCCGGGAGCGAACGTCGACTCCTGCCGGACATAACCGATGCGTGCGCGTTTGCGTGTGGCCACATCGCCAGAGTCGGCATCCTCATCGCCCGCCAGTACCTTCAGCAACGTACTTTTACCGGCGCCGTTCGGGCCGATCAGGCCGATACGGTCACCGTCCGAAACGGTAAAGGAGATTTCACGAAACAAGGGCGTTGCGCCGAAGGCCTTGGTAAGCCCCTGCGCATTGAGAATTGGTGGCATTTCTTCAGTTTACCGTCTAGCCCGCTTCCTTCCTAATTGAAGCGGCTCGCGGCGGAAGTGCCATGTCGGAGGTCGGTCGAAAGCCGAGCGATTCGTAGAGCGGGCGACCTTCGTCAGAGGCCACCAGCGTGACGTGGTCGACCTCGTGCAGCCGTGTCCATTCGAGGATCGTCGTCATCAGGAGGCGGGCCAGGCCACGACGGCGGTGCTGGGGAGCAGTATAGAAGTTTGCGATGTGAGCCCAGAGGCCTACGCGATAGCAGCCCGGGACGGGAACCCTCTCCTGAAGGTTGACTCCGGCTCCGGCCACGACCTCATCGCCGGATTGGACCAGCCAACCGATGTAATCCCCGCTGGTAAGGTGACGGTCGAGCCATGGGACGCTCGCCTCAAAGAGTTCTTCAACCTCCACGCCGTCGACCAGGCCCATATCGCGAAACATCGAAGTACGCTGACGGGCGATGAGTTCTGCATCCTCGCGCGAGGCAAGGCGGATCGTGCAGGAGGCTGGCGGGTTCAATCCAGGTCGAAGTCCCGCAGCGGCTTACCGGTGTCGGGG
>CAZZZQ010000614.1:0-2645 GCA_964658405.1 uncultured Sphingomonas sp. | reverse complement strand
AGCTCGCTACAGCCCACGTGCCATGGGCTGGGCCTTCTGGCTGCTTACCATCGGCCTCGGCTTGATGGTCGTAGACCTCACCGCAGCTGGCCTGGTTGAAGGCCAGATGTGGGTCAGTCGTGCGCCTTGGATCGACTCAGTCCGCGCGGTCTACCCCTATTGGTTGACACGCACGATCTCCGGTCTTCCAATCATCGCCGGGTTTGCCTGCTTCTGGTTGGGACTCGTGACGGGGCCACGGAATGCATCTGTACCGGCTTCGTCGACATCTCCGGTCCGTCCTGAGACGGCTGCGACCCTCGAAGATGAAGACCGCCAACCCTTCGGCAAACACGAGAGTACACCCTCGATCCTGAGCTACGCCTTTGTCGTTGCGTTTGTTGCTGGCTTCGGCTTCTTCGTCCTGTCCTTCGTTGTTCTGGGCATCCTACCCGCGATGCAGCTGCAGGCAGAAATCAACAAGACGGCACCCCACGCCATGCAGCCGCTTACAGCATCCGAAGAACACGGAAGGCAAATCTACGGGCGGGAAGGGTGTGCCTACTGCCACACCGAGCAGGTCCGAACGATCACCGCTGACGTGCGGCGATTTGGTTCTCCCACTGCCGCGTGGGAGACGCAATATGACTATCCGCAACTCTGGGGAACGAGGCGTATTGGTCCTGATCTTTCGCGGGAGAATGGGATTCGCACGGACGACTGGCACTACGCTCATTTGTTCAACCCCAGGAGCACGGTTCCGGATTCCATCATGCCGGGATATTCATGGATGTTCGACGGCTCGGGCGCGCAGCCTAAGACCGATGCTCTAGATCTTGTCGCCTACGTTCGCTCCTTGGGACGCGAGCGCGCCTTGGCTGGCGAGTCGGGGAATGAGCAGGTCGACCATGGAACGGCGATGGAGATGAGTTCGAGCTATGGTTCGCAGGGCGTACCAGATACTGTGCCCCGGATTACGGCCATGGGCTTGGATGATTCTGCCCCGGTCTTCGCTATGGCACAATCGCCTGATTCCAACCGGTTGACGCACGGCGGAGAGGTCTTTGCGCACAACTGTTCGGGATGCCACGGTGCAAATGCCGACGGTCTTGGACTCGCGGCGAGTGCGCTGCTACCGAAACCGATCAACCTCCACGCCGAGCACTTCTCTGACCAGCATTTGGCAACTGTCCTATGGGATGGCGTCTATGGATCGTCCATGCCCGCATGGCGGCAGCTGGAGAAAACCGATCTGGAGGACGTAACCAGCTACGTTCAATCACTGCAGGCGCAGGCGGTACATCCCCAGATGTCTCCCGCTGATGCGGCTTCTGCCAAGACAATCTACGCGGCGAACTGCGTGAGTTGCCATGGGGCAACAGGGCAAGGAAACGGCCCAGCGGCAGGCGCTCTCAAGCCTTCTCCAGTGAACTTCCATGTGCGACAGCCAACCACGGAACGGGCCTGGACAGTCTTGCGAGACGGAGTACCCGGTTCCGCAATGCCGAGCTGGAAATCGAACCTCACGGAAGATCAGCGAAGATTGCTCATCCCTTACATCCAGCAGATGTATGGGACGGAAGCGAAGGAGCCACAACAGCCATGATCAACATTATTGTGGGCATCGTTACCGTCATTGCGGCAAGTTTTCTGTTGCTTTGGATTCTTCGGCCATCGTTTCGGAAATGGGTAGAACAGCCGAAGTACACCATGTTGGAAAACGACGAGCGATTCAAGCGCGCTGAAGAGCAATCCAAGCCTGGGGATTTTAGATAAGCACCGTGTTTCATCAATGGGTTATTGCCAATCAGGATTTGCTATTCGACACACGTTCTATCAGGGGCCATTCTGAAAGAGAAGAAGACGTCCGATGGAGGACATTATGAATAGCAAAGAACTTGAAAAGCATGTCATTGCCGACCTTAAAGTCTTGGAGAAGGATTTCGTACACGACGCGAAGGAAGAAATCGCACACGTTATCGACCCGTCACAATGCGGCGTTGTTGTTCAAAATCACTTCAACGGACTCGTCATTGCGCTGTATGTTTTCATTTTCCTCTTTCTCGCCGCTGCCGGCGTTGCCATCTATTTCTACACTCACCACTAGAACGTTTGCTTTCCCGGATCTTCCGAGGCAACCGACTGTGGCCAACAGACATAGATAGCGAGCCTAACTGTGAATCAAATCAATCGCGGGCAAGAGATGATCCGCCAGTTCACACCGAACTGGTTCACTGCAACGATGGGGACTGGGATTCTCGCACTGGCACTCAACCAATTCCCCCTACATATTCCGGGACTTCATCAGGTAGCGAGAGGCCTTTGGTTTCTGAACATCGGGCTATTCCTTCTGTTTAGCATTCTGTACGCGACGCGCTGGATCGTCTATCACGACGAGGCACGCCGCGTTTTGGCCCACTCGGTCGTGTCGATGTTCTTCGGTGCGATCCCTATGGGTCTTGCGACGATCATCAATGGCTTTCTGGTGTTCGGTATTCCCCTTTGGGGCAATGTTGCGCTGCAAACGGCGAGGGGCTTGTGGTGGCTGGACGTCGTACTCGCAGTGGGTTGCGGCATTTTGGTGCCGTTCATGATGTTCACCCGTCAAGATCACAGTCTGGAAAAGATGACAGGAGTATGGCTCCTGCCCATTGTTGCTGCTGAGG
>CAZZZQ010000613.1:0-2645 GCA_964658405.1 uncultured Sphingomonas sp. | reverse complement strand
TCTGGAACGCCCTGCCTCGGTCAAACCGGGCAGGGCGTTCTTCGTTAAGCAAACTTGTGCCCCAAACGTCTAAGATGGACGGGAGCCTGCAATCGCCTGCTCACGACCTAAGGACATATGGCTGAGTTTGTTGTAAAGCTAGCGGACGAGCGGGGAAGGGTGCAGGAGCAGAGCCACGCCGCCTCGACCGCCGAAGAGCTTCGCCACCGTTTCACCCAGGCCGGCTACTACGTCTACTCGGTCAAGGCCCGCAGCACGCTCGGCGGAACCGGCAAGAAAAAGGTCAAGCTCGAGACCTTCCTCATCTTCAACCAGCAGTTTCTGACGCTGATCCGGGCCGGGCTGCCGATCCTTGGCTCGCTCGAGCTGCTCGCACGCCGGCAGAAGCTCCCCGACTTCCGCGCCCAGCTTGAAGACGTCGGCACCCGCGTCAAGACCGGTGAGTCCATCTCCGCTGCCTTCGAGGCACAGGGCGGCTTTCCGATTGTCTATACAACGACGCTGCTAGCCGGTGAACGCTCCGGAAATCTCGAAGAGGTCCTGCAGCGCTTCCTCGACTTCCAACGCGTTTCGCTGACCTTCCGTAAGAAGCTGAAGGCAAGCCTGATCTACCCCGCGCTCCTGATCGTCATGGTGGTCGCGCTCTTCATCTTCCTCATTACATTCGTCGTCCCGCGCTTCGCCCAGCTGTACGACCAGCTCGGAACCAAGCTCCCCGGCCTGACGATTTTCCTGCTCGACCTCGGCCGCTATGCCCAGAAGGACGGCATCTACGTCGCAATCGTCGCCGTGATCGCGGGTTTTCTCTTCTACCGCTGGTCGAAGACGGACGCCGGAGCCTCTGCGCTTGATCGCGTCCGCATCGGGCTGCCGATCTTCGGCAATGTCTGGCTGAAGTACCAGGTCGGCCTTTTCTCGCGCACCCTGTCGACGCTGCTGACTGGCGGCTTGCCCCTCGTCCCATCGCTCGAGACCGCTGCCCGGTCGATCGACTCCCGCCAGATCAGCAACGCGGTCTATCGCTCGGTCGAAACCGTCCGCGAGGGAAAGGGCCTTTCTGTCAGCCTCCAGGCCACAAAGATCTTCCCTGAGCTTGCGATCGAGATGATCGAGGTCGGCGAGTCGACCGGCGCGCTCCCGCAGATGCTGAACTCCGTCGCCGAGTTCTTCGAAGAGGACGTCCAGACCAACCTGACCGCCGCGATGAGCCTCATCGAGCCGCTGATCCTGATCGTCATGGGCGGCGTGGTCGTCACCATTTTGATCGCCCTCTACCTCCCGATCTTCAGCCTCAGCGCGGGAGGAACAAGCCAGTAATGAAGACGCAGCTCCGATTCATCCCGCTTGCCGCCGCGCTCCTTCTCTCGTTCGTCGCGACCGGCTGCCGTCCAAGAGCCATCAAGCTGACTGGCACCTACGGCGTCCGCGTGAACAAGATCGTTGAGCCGGTGCTCCGGGTCTCGGAGACGAAGACCGGCTACGAGTTCGAGGAGCGAGCCGTCGGCGCCTGGCAGGTCGACCCGGAGACGCCGCATGTCGCAACCGCCGACGAGGTCCACGAGTGGCTTGGGAACAGCGTCAACAACACGCCCGTCTTTGGCCTCGCAACGAAGACGGCGCTCCTCCTGAAGGTTCCCGCAGGCTGGAGCAGCGCGCAGCTCGCCCATCCCCTGGCGGGCGAGGACGGCCCGGATATCGTCACGAAGTCGGGCTATCTCCTCGTCCGCACCGGCGCGCTCTATGCAGCACAGAAGGTTGAATTGAGCGGCCGCTAACCTTAGACCGCGCAGTATGATCGCGACACCCGCAGCAAAGCGCCTCGAACAGGACAGCACCTCCCGGCGATCTACCAGTACGATCAGGCGTTGGCACCAAACCCGGTAGTCCTGCAGCCGGCGCTCTAACAAGTTCCGCAGAATGGAGTCTTACAGGCATGGCAAATGTTCCCCTTGCGATACCGCTGGCCGAGATGGGCATGGACGAGATCGAGCGTGCACAGGGTCTCGCGCGCCGCTACCACGCGGAGTTTGTCGACCTGAAGAACTTCAAGATCCAGCATGATCTCTTCAAGAGCGTGCCGGTCGACATGATGTTCCGCTACAACTTCGTCCCGCTGGAGCAGGCCGAGGGCCGGCTCGCGATCGCCGTCTCCGACCCCTCGAAGCTCATGGTGCTGGACGAGATCTCCGGTCTACTCGGGCAGCGCCTGGTCACGCGCGTCGCCACCCTCTCGCAGATCACCGACCTGCTCAAGAAGACGGAGCAGTCGCAGCGCGTGCTCGACGAAGCCAGCGAGGGGCTCGCCTTCGACGTCCTCTCGAGCGAGGACAATCCCGACGAAAACATCTCGATCGAGCGCCTGACGGGTGAGGACGACATCTCCCCGATCATCCGCCTCGTCGATACGACGATCTTTACGGCCCTTGAGCGGCGTGCGTCCGATATTCACCTCGAGACCTTCGACGACTCGCTGCTGGTGAAATACCGCATCGACGGTGTGCTCCAGCAGGCCATGGCACCGATCGCCCGCGAGCACCACCAGACCATCCTCTCCCGCATCAAGGTCATGAGCGAGCTCGATATCGCGGAGCGCCGCGTCCCGCAGGACGGCCGTTTCCGCGTCCGCTACAAGGGCCGCCTCATCG
>CAZZZQ010000612.1:0-2651 GCA_964658405.1 uncultured Sphingomonas sp. | reverse complement strand
GGCGATCATTCAGGGGCTCTCGACGCTGGCCCGCGACGGTGCCACGCGAGAGAAGCTCTCCTCGATCGCCTCTGCCGCCATGCTCGCATGGCCCGCGAAGGGCTAGCCCTTGCCGACCCAACAGAGCAGCACGTAGAGACAGAAAAGCCCGGCCTTGTGAGCCGGGCTTTCCTGTTCAATCTGCAATGCAACCTTAGACGTTGACCGCCATACCCTCAACACTCGAGAAGCCATCCAGCAGCGCCTCAGCAACCGTCGGATGCGCATGAATCGTGAACATCATCTCCTCAACCGTCGCCTCAAGCTCAATCGCCGTGACCGCCTCAGCAATGATCTCCGTCGCATACGGTCCGATGATGTGCACGCCGAGAATCTCGCCGTACTTCGCATCCGCGACGACCTTTACAAAGCCATCATGCGCATCGAGAATCGTAGCCTTCGAGTTGCCGACAAACGGGAACTTGCCGATCTTCACGGTATAGCCCTTCGCCTTCGCCTGCGCCTCGGTCAGCCCGACACTGGCGATCTGCGGATCGCAGTACGTGCAGCCCGGGATGCGGTTGCGGTGGATCGGCTTGGCAAACTTACCCGCCATGCGCGCCGCAACCACCAGGCCAGCCATCGCTCCCACATGCGCCAACTGCGGCAGGCCCGCAACGATATCGCCGATCGCATACACGCCCGGCTCGGTCGTCTCCATCCACTCATTCGTCAGGATGAAGCCGCGATCCGGCGTGATCCCAACCTTGTCCAGGCCGACATCATACGTCCGCGGCGCACGCCCCACAGCGACGAGCACCTTCTCCGCCTGCTTCGTCTCGCTCTTGCCGGCAGCGGTCGTGAAGTAGACCATCGCGCCGTCCGCATTCTTCTCGATCTTGTCGACCTTCGCGCCCACATGGACGTCGATGCCGCGCTTCTTGTACAGCCGCAGCAGCTCCTTCGAGATGTCTTCATCCTCCGCGTTCACAATGCGCGGCAGCGCCTCGATGATCGTGACCTCCGCACCAAAGCTCTTGAAGATCGACGCAAACTCAACGCCAACCGCACCCGACCCGACCACGACAAGCGACTTCGGCATGTGGTCCGTCTTCAGGATCTCGATGTTGGTCATGATCGTGTCGTCCGGTGCATAGCCGGGAAGCATGCGCGCATCCGACCCCGTCGCCAGCACCACCTTCTTCGCCTGGATCGTCGAGCTCTTCCCGTCCGCCGTCTTGACCTCGATCGTGTGGACGCCGTCCTTCGCCGGCCCGGTCAGCCGGCCATAGCCCTTGATGGCGTTGATCTTGTTCTTCTTCATCAGGAAGTCGAGGCCCTTGGTGTGACGCATAATGACATCATCCTTGCGCGCCAGGACGTTCTTCCAGTTCAGCGTCGGAGTCGACACGCCGTCGATGCCGTACCGGTCCGCATGCTTCAGATGATCCCAGAGCTCGGCCGAAAACAGCATGGCCTTCGTCGGGATGCAGCCCCAGAGCAGGCACGTTCCGCCGAGCCGCTCGTTGGCATCGATCAAAGCCGCTTTGAGACCGTACTGCGAGGCGCGAATCGCGCAGGTGTACCCAGCCGGGCCGCCACCAAGAATCACCACGTCATAGATCGTATCTGCCAAGGAACACTCCGTTTGCTGCATGAATTCAAGCAACTCAATTTTACGCCCTTGAGCGAAGGGAGGGTGCCCCGGGGGCGAGGGGCAAGCTTTCGCTTCTAGCTCTTAGCTTCTAGCTAGAGTCTAAAAGCTAAGAGCTAGAAGCTAACCGCCCAAACATTGTCATCCTGAGCGAAGTCGAAGGACCTGCGGTTCCCTCACCACAAATGTGCAGTTGAAATCCACGCTCGCCCTACCCCAGCACCTTCGCCGCATCCTTCGCGAAATACGTCACAATAAAGTCCGCCCCAGCCCGGCGAATCCCAAGCAGCGACTCCATCATCGCCCGCTCCGGCTCCAGCCAGCCGCGCTCAAACGCCGCATGCAGCATGGAATACTCGCCCGACACCTGGTACGCACCAAGCGGCAGATCATACCGCTCCCGAGCCGCACGCAGCACATCAAGATACGGCATCGCCGGCTTCATCAGCAGCATGTCCGCGCCCTCCGCAACATCCTGGTCGATCTCACGCATCGCCTCGCGAAGGTTCGCCCCGTCCATCTGGTACGTCTTCCGATCACCAAACTGTGGCGCCGAATCAGCCGCCTCGCGAAACGGACCGTAGAAGGCAGAAGAAAATTTAGACGCGTAGCTCATCACCGGCGTGTCCTGGCTGCCGCCTTCATCCAGCGCCGCTCGAATCGCCTCAACCCGCCCATCCATCATGTCCGACGGAGCGACGATATCCGCACCAGCCCGCGCCAGCGACGCCGCAGCCTTCGCAATCAGCGCCACACTCGAGTCGTTCTCAATGCTGAATTCCTCCCCATCCCGCGCCACGAGCCCGCAGTGGCCATGCGAGGTGTACTCGCAAAGGCACACGTCCGCGATGGTCACGAGCGTAGCGAGTCCGCGATCTTTTTTGATCGCCCGCAGCGCCTGCTGGACGATCCCGTCGTCCGCCCACGCCCCCGTCCCCTGCTCATCCTTCTCCGCCGGAAGACCAAACAGCAACAGGCCACCGATGCCGCGCCGCGCACACTCCTCCGCCTCTTTCAG
>CAZZZQ010000611.1:0-2652 GCA_964658405.1 uncultured Sphingomonas sp. | reverse complement strand
GCAAGAGTAAAGTCGCCCGGCAGCGAAAGGACGCCGAGCAACGCACAGGGGCCAGCCAAGAGAAAGGAAGAGTCACAAACCTGCGAAGGATCACGAATGCAAGAGAAGCAATTGACGCGCCAAAGACAACCGCCTTGGAATGAGCGTCCCACCTTGCCCCCATCGCTCGCAACTGTCCCATATGGGACGCGACTGTTCCGAAACGTGCAGTCTCGCCGTCCTCCGGTCGACGCTAAACAGCCTGTTCTCACTGCGTCGATCTGCCGCCGCATTGGCCGATCAATTGCTCCAGCTTCTCTCGTAATGTCAGCTCGATTCGCCTCCGCGCCCATGCTCCTGCCACCCTGGCCCGCCAGCCAGGTCACCCCTGCGTGGGAGAATGAAGGTATGCCTCTCGTCCCAGCCAGCCTCTACTCCACGCGCATGAAAGCGATTCTGATCGCAGGCCTGGTCGTGACGTTAGCTGTGGCCACCTGGGTCACCCCGCCGCATGCGGTAGTACTGCACAACATCCTTCATCATCTGAATATCCTGCCCTTCATGCTTGCCGGAATGTTCTTCGGCTGGCGCGGAGCGTTGAAGACCATTCTTCTCGCCACCGTCCTCCAGGCACCTTCCATCTACCGGCACTGGTTCCACGCCAATCTCGACGCGAAGGATCAGATCGTTGAACTCAGTACCTTCGGTGCAGCCGGAGCCATCGCTGGCCTGCTCGCCGACCGCGAACGCACCCAGCGACGCCGCGTCGAGTCCACCAAGCTCGAGCTGGAGCAGGTCTACACCGAGCTGCGCCAGAACATCGACACCCTTAAGAAGACGGAGCGCCTCACCGCCGCCGGCCAGTTATCCGCAAGCCTCGCCCACGAGATTCGCAACCCCCTCGCCAGCATCAGTGGAGCAGCGGGAATCCTCGCACGCGGACAGGCCTCCGCCGACAGCCGCACCGAGTGCCTTGAGATTCTCACCAAAGAATCACAGCGCCTCAACAAGCTGCTCACCAACTTCCTCGACTTCGCTCGACCCCGCCTGCCTCGCTACCGCCGCACTGAGCCCGTCGAGATGTTGCACTCCGTCACCACCCTCGCCCAGCACATTGCGACCCAGTACGGCGTAGCCCTTCAACTTGACACCCCGCCCCGTCTGCCGGAGATCGACTGCGACCCTGAGCAGATCAAGCAGCTCCTGCTCAACCTCATTCTCAACGCCATCCAGGCCACGGGACACGGCGGCCACGTGCTCGTACGCAGTGCCTTCCACTCCGACCGCATCGCCATCGAGGTCTGTGACGACGGGCCCGGCGTCGCCCCCGAAGGCCGCGATAATCTCTTCGAGCCGTTCTTCACCACCAGGGAAAACGGTACCGGCCTCGGTCTCGCGATCGCCTTCAACCTTGCCACCCAACACGATGGCACCCTCACCTACGGACCCAACGCTGGCCGCGGAACCATCTTCCGGTTAGAACTGCCGCTCCACCAGGCAGCCCACTCTCTCAAGGCGGTGCCCTCCGCATGAAGCGCAATCACATCCTCGTCGTCGACGACGACAGCAGCCTTCGCCGCGTCATGAAGATGCAGCTCGAAGAGGCCGGCTACGAAGTCTCGATCGCCTCCGACGGCGCCCAGGCCTGGACCCTCCTGCAGGAGCTCGACCCCTGCCTCGTCATCACCGATCTCCGCATGCCCACCACCGGGCTCGAACTCCTCCGCCGCATGACCAGCGCCGGCCTGCAGACCACCGTCATCGTCGTCACCGCCTTCGGAACCGTCGAGAGCGCCGTCGAAGCCATGAAGCTCGGCGCCTACGATTACGTCACCAAGCCACTCGACTTCGACGCCCTGCTCCTCGTCGTACAGCGCGCCATGGAGCGTCAGAACCTCATCGAAGAGGTCCGCACCCTGCGCTCCGCACTCGATCAGCGCTACGGCTTCGAAGGCATCGTCGGAAAATCGAAGAGCTTTCTGCGCGTCCTCGATCAAGCCGCACGCGTCGCGCAGCGCGACACCACCGTCCTCATCCAGGGCGAGACCGGAACCGGCAAGGAGCTGATCGCCCGCGCCATCCATCACAACAGCCGCCGCCGCAACCAGCCCTTCATCGCCATCAACTGCGGAGCCATCCCGCGCGACCTCGTTGAGTCCGAGCTCTTCGGCTACATCCGCGGAGCCTTCACCGGCGCACTCGCCGACAAAGCCGGACGCATCGAATCCGCCGACGGAGGAACCCTCTTCCTCGACGAGGTCGGCGAGCTCCCCCTCGAAGCCCAGGTAAAACTCCTTCGCGTTCTCCAGGAGGGCGAGCTCCCCAAACTCGGCGCGACCAGCCCCATCCGCGTCAACGTCCGGGTCATCGCCGCCACCCATCGCAACCTCACCGCCATGGTCGAGGACGGCACCTTCCGCGAAGACCTCTACTATCGCCTCGCCGTCGTACCGTTGCTGATCCCGCCCCTGCGCGAGCGTCGCGACGATATCCCCCAGCTCATCCAAAGCCTCTTCGAGCGAGCTCGCACGCGTCATGGCCTGGAACAGGCAAGCCTCTCCCCCGCAGTGCAGCGCCGCCTCATCGCCTATCGTTGGCCGGGAAACGTGCGCCAGCTTGAAAATGTGCTCGAGCGGCTGCTGGTCCTCTCCGCCACCGACGTCATCCCCGAGG
>CAZZZQ010000610.1:0-2668 GCA_964658405.1 uncultured Sphingomonas sp. | reverse complement strand
CAGGGATGAAACGTTAGGCCCGGAACGCTTTACGCAGCCTGATGCGTTGCAGGCGACCGTCCCAACGGCATCGACTCCGCCAGCCACTCACTCATGGCTCGGTTACATTCGTCCGGCATCTCGGCAAATGGAATATGCCCGACGCCGGGCATCACCATCAATCTCGAATGAACCAGGATCCGCTGAAGATATTGCGCGGACGCAAGCCCCACCGTTCGGTCGCGATCGCCCCAGATCAACAACGTCGGCTTCTCTGCCAGCCCAAAGAGCGCCGAGCGTAAAACGCGCATGTCCTCAAACCAGCTCTGCAGGATTCGTAAGATGTGATCGATGGTCCCGGGAATATGCAAACCCTCGATATACCCCTCAAGCGTTCCTTCAACCACGCGCGACGGATCGCCATACATCCTGCTCAAGGCGGTGGCCTTCAGCCTTCGCGGCAGCATCGGGATGCACTGGGCGAATCGCCGTCCGATGCGACCCTGGTAGAACCGGATCAGCCCGTCGCCAAAGTTACAGAAAGGGTTTGCCGGCGCAAAGAGAATCAGCTTGCGGACCCGGTTGGGATGGCGCGCAGCTAGCATCATCGCGACCGCGCCGCCATGGGAGTGCCCAGCGACGTCCGCAACCTCAAGATCGAGTGCATCCAGAAGATCGGCCAGGCCGTCGGCCGTGGCTTCGAGCCCTGCATCGATGCCGGCAACGCGCTCCGACTGTCCCATGTTGAACAGATCGACCGCATAGACTGTGGCATGGTGCGAGAGAGAGGAGATATTCTGCTGCCAGTTGCGGGACGAGCCGACCAGCCCATGAAGCAGGAGCAAGGGAGGACCTTCACCCGAGCGCTGAACATGCACGCTCATACCATTGACCTGAACGTAGCTGTCCGACGCACCTTCTTCAAACTCGACTGACATCGCGATGATTCCTTTTCCCGTGGCGGCGCACCTTTGGTAAAGGAACAACCCCTCTCCCTAATGTTACAGGAGTATGAATGATCACGCAGGTAAACCTGGACTCGCCCTTAGGGATTCCACGAAAGCTTTTCGGTGCAAAGAAATAAAGAACTAAAATCGGTGCAGTACGTATAGACCTCTATCCACAGATTCGTCATTCAGGAAGCAGCTATGGTAATCCGTAGGTAAGGTGTTGCAAGTGCGTGGTATCTCCATAAAGACTGCACTTTGGTATCGTTCAGCGTTTGGAACTCGAAATGCTCCTCTATCCTCTGAGAAACAATGAAGAACGCCTTTCAAACTCGCATTCTCGCTATAGGCCTCGCGTTTGCGACGCTGGCGGTCTGCGTGCTTGCGGGCTTCAACCTTGCGCAGGAGAACAGCTTCGACTCCCCCACCGACGGAATCTGGTGGGTTGAGACGCATGGCGGCCTTCTCGCCCAGCGCGTCCCGGCGGACTCCCCAGGCAGCCGTGCTGGCATTCGACCCGGCGATGTCCTCGAAGCCGTCAACGAGCATCCAACCCCCCGGCTGGCGTCGTTCGAACGGGCAATCTTTCGCAGCGGTATCTGGGCGCGAGCAAGCTATTCCATCGCGCGGCCCACGAAGACGAAGCAGGATGTCCGCACCGCTCCCCGGCTCGACATAGGCGTCATTCTCGAACCGGTTGATAAGAGCAACTTCCAGGTAGACCGCCTCATCGCCCTTGTCTACCTCTCGATCGGGCTCTATGTCCTCTTCAGACGATGGACCGCGCCCAAGTCGACGCATTTCTTCATCTTCTGCCTGGTCTCCTTCGTCCTGTACGCCTTCAAGTACACGACGAAGCTGGACACCTTTGACTGGACCATCTACTGGTTCAACATCGTCGCCACGGCGCTGCAACCTGCGCTCTTTCTTCATTTCGCGATCAGCTTCTCGGATAACTTCGTCAATCGGCGCCGCAATCTGGCCCGCCGTCGCATCCTGACCCCGCTCATCTACCTCCCAGGCCTGCTCCTGATCGGCATGCAGGTCGCGGCGATCGAGCTCTGGTCAGCCACCGAACTCCTGAAGCATCGCCTCGACCAGGCCGAGTACGCCTACCTTGCGGTCTACTACGTCGTCGCCGCGGTGGTTTTCCTCTTCCGTTATCGCTCCGCCGAGTCCCCGCTGGAGCGCCAGCAGCTCAAGTGGCTGACGCGTGGAACCCTGCTCGCGGTCGTTCCCTTCACTGCGCTGTATGTCGTCCCGTACGTCTTCGACATGGCAGTCCCGACCCTGGTAACCCGCTTCGCCGGGCTGTCGCTCGTCTTTCTACCGCTGACCTTCAGTTGGGCGATCGTGCGCTACCGCCTGATGGACGTCGACCTGATCTTCAAACGCGGCGTCACCTACACGCTCGCGACCGCCGCCCTTGTCGGGCTCTACTTCGGAGCCGTAGCAGTCACGGCAGAGATGGTGCACGCCCGCCTCCCGAGCCTGAAGGTCTACGGTTTGCTCGCCGCGATCGTCGTGACCGGCCTCGTCTTTGACCCTTTGAAGCGAGCTATCCAGGGCCGGGTCGACCGCGTCTTCGACCAGAAGCGATTCGACTACCGCGAGACGCTCATCAACTTCGGTCGCAGCCTGAACGCCCAGACAGACCTTCGAACGCTGGTCGACTCCATCGTCGAGCGCCTGCCCGAGACCCTGCTCGTGACCAAGGTCGCCGTCTTCCTGGCCTCCGAGCC
>CAZZZQ010000609.1:0-2679 GCA_964658405.1 uncultured Sphingomonas sp. | reverse complement strand
GTGCTTGTCGTTCATCGCCTGGATCAGTGCGAGCATCGCCGCGAGGCCGCGGCAGTCGTCACCGATCCCCGGACCCTTCAGGACATTGCCGGTCCGTGTGACATGGATGTCGGTCTCGGCAGGGAAGACCGTGTCCAGGTGCGCGGCTACCACCAGGTGCGGGTGCGGCTCCGCCCCGGGACGGTCACCAAGAACATTGCCGGCATGATCGATGCGGACGTTTTCAAGCCCGGCCTGCTTGAAGAGGCGAGCCATCTCGGCTGCCCGCTTGTCCTCGTGGAAGGGCGGCGACGATATTTCGCAGAGCCTGATCTGCTCATCGATAAAGTGCGGCTCGTTCGTCTTGATCTGGGCCAAGGCAGATTGAATCGCAGGATCGGTCAGAAGCTGTGCCGGCGTCTTCTGGGCGCGGGCTGATCCTGATGCAAACAAGATCACCGGGGCAACAGAGAGCAATGCGACACGAAGAGCTGCTTTCATGGAGAGCCGGCAACAGAGTTCAGAGGTTCCATGGAGAGTTTGGTGAGACGATGGATTCGATCGATGCCGGTGCATGCTTGGAGTGGTTCTCCAGTCTGACGGTGTGGGAGATGCATCGACACAGGGCGCCAGATACGGCGACGCTGGAGTAGAACCCTACTCGAGGGTCCGCAAGGCAACATCGAATCGAACGCCAGTAAACGGCGGACCGATGATGTGTGAACATCGCGGGAAACGTGGGCAGAATTTCAGGAGCTTTGCCTAGTTTCTAATACTTCTTTACAGTGATGTCAACAAGAGCCGCGGCTGCTCGCTCTCAAACCGGAGGGCAGGCATCACGCGACCCCCAGAGGCTATAACAGGGGTGGGAGTCCAATTCGCGGTGACGCTGCATGAGTATCGAAAGACCGATCTGCCCGACCTGATGGAGCTGGACCTGATCTGCTTTGAGCCGCCCTTCGTCTTCGACGCTGCGTCCATGCAGCAGTTCGCCGAAGCACCCAACGCACTCACCGTCATCGCAAGGGACGAGGAGAATCTGCTGGCAGGCTTCGCAATTGTTCACCTTGAGGACGCAGGAACGAAACGATATGGCTATATCGTCACCATTGATGTAGCCGTCCCGTATCGTCGCAAAGGACTCGCCGGCAGGCTCATGGAACATCTTGAGGATCAAGCTGCACGGGCAGGGGCGGCGTGGATGGACCTGCACGTTTTGACCCAGAACGACACAGCCGTTCGCTTCTACGAGGCCAGGGGCTACCTGATGCAGGGGACACAACGCGGATTCTATGGCCCGCGCCTGCACGCCCTGCGCTATCGGAAGGAGTTGCAGAGAGCCCGCTAGCCGGCGCGCTCTCTGCCGCTCGAACTACCGCTTGCCGAAGACATCGCCCATGCGACGAATCTGCGCACCGACGCCGCGAAGCTTTTCTTCCAGATGCTCGTAGCCGCGATCCACATGGTAGACGCGGTCGAGAATGCTCTCGCCATCAGCGACCAGCGCAGCCAGGACGAGCGATGCCGAGGCACGAAGATCCGAGCACATGACGGCCGCAGACTGCAGCGGTGTCTTACCTCGAATGGTCGCCGTCCGACCCGAGACGGTGATGTTCGCACCCATGCGGATCAGCTCCTGCACATGCATGAAGCGGTTCTCGAAGATATTCTCCGTGATCGTCGTCGTCCCCTCGGCCTGGGTTGCGAGCGCCATGAACTGCGCCTGCATATCGGTCGGGAAGCCGGGGTACTCTTCGGTCGAAATATCTGCCGCGGTCAGTTGTCCCCCGGAGCGAACCCGGACATTGTCCTTGCCCACGTCGATCCGCACTCCACACTGCTCAAGCTTCGCAATCAGCGAACCGAGGTGCGACGGGTCGCAGCAGTCGACGTTGAGGTCGCCACCAGTGATGGCACCGGCGATCAGGAAGGTCCCAGCCTCAATGCGGTCTGGATTGATCTTGTAGCGCGCGCCGTGGAGCTTGGCCACGCCCTGAACGCGGATCGTTGAGGTGCCAGCGCCATCAATCTGCGCTCCCATGGCGATCAGCAGGGCAGCCAGATCGGTAACTTCAGGCTCACGGGCGCAATTCTCAAAGACGGTCTCGCCGTCAGCAAGTGTTGCAGCCATCAGCAGGTCTTCCGTGCCGGTCACCGTGATCTTGTCAAAGACGATATGCGCGCCCTTCAGGCGGTCCGTGCGAGCTTCGAGATAGCCGTGGTCCTGCGTGATCGTCGCGCCCATCGCTTCGAGGCCCTTGATGTGCAAATCGATGGGCCGACCACCGATGGCGCAGCCACCCGGCATCGCAACACGAGCAATGCCGGTCCGGGCGATGAGTGGTCCAAGCACCAGCGAGCTGGCCCGCATCGTCTTTACAATCTCGTACTTAGCGACCGGATCGGAGAGAATGGCGCACTTGATATGCGTCCGGTGCTGGGCTCTTCCGTAGCCAAGCTGGACCTCTGCGCCCATCGACTCAAGCAGCCTGCGCTCGGTCTCGATGTCGTGAACCTGGGGAATATTCTCGAGGATTACCTCATCCTCGGTCAGAATGGCGGCAGCCATACAGGGAAGCGCGGAGTTCTTCGCTCCGGAGACTTTAATCGTGCCTAGAAGGGGGTTGCCGCCGCGTACTACAAACTTGTCCATCCGACCATTCTACGGTGAAGCGGAGGTCCGATGAAGAGGCACGTACC
>CAZZZQ010000608.1:0-2680 GCA_964658405.1 uncultured Sphingomonas sp. | reverse complement strand
TGGATTATCGGCGTGCAGGATCGGGTGGGCTCAATCGATACCGGAAAGGATGCTGACCTCGTGATCTGGAATGTGGATCCGCTTTCGACGTACGCGCGTGCGGAGAAGGTGTACATCGACGGTGATCTCTTCTTCGACAGCAGCCTGAAGGGCCTGGGAACGACACACTTCGACGGGGTGATGCATACGGGCGGCTTCGGCGGTTCGGATGATGAAGAGGGAGGAAACTGATGCGGACCTTTGAGAAGCGGCGATTCCCTTCTTCGCGTGTGATGCTTGCAGTATTTACGGTTGCACTCTCAGCAAATCTGCCGGTCTATGGACAGGCACGGATGGTTGACACGACGCCTGGTGCGGGGGCGATTGTCCTGAGCGGCGGCAAGCTGCTGACGATTACGCATGGCGTGATCGAGCACGGCGTGCTGGTGATGGAGGGTGGCAAGATCACGGCGATCGGCGCGGCTGGATCGGTCAAGATTCCAGCGGGCGCGACGAAGGTCGATGCGACGGGGATGACGATCTACCCGGGGCTGATCGATTCAGAGACGAACCTTGGCCTGGTGGAGGTGGAGTCGGATCGGGTGAACAGCGACCTGGTGGAGACGAGCGAGGAGATCTTCCCGCAGATGCATGTGTACGACGCCTTCCATGCGGAGACGGAGCGGATCCCGATCGCACGGTTTAATGGCGTGACGAATGCGATCGTGGCTCCGGAGTCCTCGGACACGATGCCGGGGCAGGACAGCTTCATCCAGCTTGCGGGCAGGGACCGCGACGCGATGATTGTGACGCGTGACGTGGCGCTGGCGATGAACTTCGGGCAGGAGCCGAAGCGGACCTCGCGTGGCGGCGCCGGTGGGGGTGCTGCGCACTTCCCGACGACACGGATGGGCGAGATCTCGCAGCTTCGACAGTCCCTGCTGGATGCGCAGGAGTACATGCAGAAGAAGGCCGATGCAGCGAAGAAGCCTGCTGCAAAGACGGAGGACGCGCCTGTCGGCGACGGTGCGAAGAAACCGGGCACAGCCGGGAAGTTTGACCTGCGGTACGAGGCGCTGATCCCGTACCTGAAGGGCGAGAAGCCTGTGGTGCTTGGCGTCTACGAGGGACACGACGTTGAGGTGGCGATGGCATTGGCGCAGGAGTTTCACCTGAAGGTGGTCCTGAACCATGTGACGCATACGCAGGGGATTCTCGACAAGATTGCTGCGTACCATGTCCCCGTGATCGTTGGCCCGATCTATGACTTTCCTGAGGCGAACGAGCGATACGACGCGGTGTATTCGATTGCGGGCGAGTTGCAGAAGCGCGGTGTCAAGATCGCGTTCGGCTCGTATGGTGTGGAGTTCAACCGTAATCTGCCGTATGCCGCCGGGTACTCGGTGGCGTATGGGCTTCCCTATGACGAGGCGCTCAAGGCCATCACAATCAACCCGGCGGAGATCTGGGGCGTGAGCGATCGGCTGGGATCACTCGATGTCGGGAAGACGGCAAATGTTGTGATGGCGAACGGCGATCCGCTGGATGTGCGAACGAGCGTGAAGCAGGTCTATATCGACGGCGTGGCGATTCCGATGGAGACGCGACAGACACGCCTGCGCGACGAGTACACGCCGAAGAAGTAGATCGTCAGCCTGCGAGGAGATAGTCCTTGCGGGCGAGCCGGTCGAAGGCGGCGACCTGGGCCTGCTCCCACTCCGGGCCGTGGCCCAGCTCCGCTGCCATGAGCGATGCGATCTGTGGTGCGGCCCGCATGGCTGCCTTCGCGTCGATGAGGAGTGCGCGGGTGCGGCGGGAGAGGACGTCCTCGACGGTGCGGGCCATCTCTTCGCGAACCGCGTAGACGACCTGGGCGTAGGTGTACGGAAGATCAGGGTCGATGGTGCGGGCGAGCTCGGGATACTCGGCTGAGATGGCGGTGACGGCGGGGGCGTCGGTGCCGTACTCCTTGAGATAGCGGTCGCCTGTGGTCGCGGGAGTCGCGGGTGCTCCTCGCAGCTGGACGGTGGCGGAGATGCATTTGCGATCCGGGATGGCACCGTGCTTGATGGCGAAGCTGAGGGTGTCCTCGGCCATGCGGCGGTAGGTGGTCCACTTGCCACCGGCGATGGTAATGAGGCCGTTTGGCGAGGCGTCGATGAAGTGCTCACGCGAGAGCTTCGACGTGGTGGCGGCGTTGCCGGTGACCAGGGGGCGCAGGCCGGAGAAGACGGAGAGGATGTCCGAGCGGTCGATCTTGCGGGCCAGGTAGAGGTTTGCGAGGCCGAGGAGGTAGTCGACCTCATCCTTGGTGTGGCCGGGCTCCATCTCGGAGGTTGAGGCCGGAATGTCTGTTGTGCCGATGACGGCGCGACCCTGCCACGGGATGGCGAAGATGACGCGGCCGTCGTCGGTCTTGGGAACCATGAGTGCAGTTTCGCCACCGAGAACGTCGGCGCTGACGACGATGTGGGAGCCGCGGCTGACGGAGAGCAGGGTGGGAGCGTTGGGCTCGTCCATGTGGCGGATCTCGTCTGTGAAGATGCCTGTGGCGTTGATGACGGTCTTCGCACGGACGGTGACTTCGGCACCGGTTTCGAGGTCGCGGACCTCGGCGCCGGTTACTTTGCCGGCGGTATGGACGAGGCGAACGCAGCGAGTGTAGTTGGCGATGACGGCGCCGTGGTCGGCTGCGGTGCGG
>CAZZZQ010000607.1:1812-2681 GCA_964658405.1 uncultured Sphingomonas sp. | reverse complement strand
ACTTGGGCCAGCCGCCCTGGAAGATCTGAGCCTGGCCATCCTTCATCATGAAGTATCCCTTTCGCACGCCTTCGGCGGAGTAGGGGCCGGTCGTGATGAAGGTGATGCGGAGACCGAGCATGGTCTTGAGCTTTTCGCTGTGAAAGTGAGCGAGAAGCGCGGCCGGCTCAGGGTACTTTGCTTTGTCCCAGAAGCCGAAGCTGGTGGTCTCGTGCATGGCATCGGGGGTGGGCCAGAAGCCGGAGCCGATCACGATCCATCGGAGCGGGTAGCCTTCGGCGAGGTAGCGATCGATGCTGTCGCGCACGGTCGTGGCATTCGTGTTCCAGCCGAGCGCGCCGAAGGCCTCCCAGCCGACGCCGAAGGCCTCGTACTTCGGCATCAGCACTTTGAAGCCTGCAGCATTTCTGACCTTGAGATACTCCGCATAGATCGCATGAGGATCTCCAAAGAAATAGTGCAGCGGAACCTGGGCTTGCGCGTGCTGCACACCTTGTACGATCTGCTCGCCGCTGGTGCGAACGATCTTGGTAAACGGATCAACCAGCAGCTCGGCAAAGCCCTGCTGGGGATAGATCACGAAATTACTGACGAGGCGTGCCTGCCCCTGTCCTGAGAGGAAGCTATCGTCGGCGAAGCCAGTGACATCGGTGTTGAACTGCTTGTTGGCGAGGGTGGAGAAGAGCTTCTGCTCGACGGCATGGTCCGCCAGACCATAGGCGGGGGATGCTCCGCCAGATATGAACCGGACCTCGTCGCCAGGGTGGTTCGGTTCAACGACCAAAGTCGCGTGATGGGAGTCGAGTGTGACGGTCAGGCGGAGCGTGTTGCCAGACTGAGTGGTACCGCGCAGAACACAGCGGGATGGA
>CAZZZQ010000607.1:0-1802 GCA_964658405.1 uncultured Sphingomonas sp. | reverse complement strand
CCTGCGGCTGGACCGAGACGGGGCTTCCAGCCAGGAGAAGTCCGGAGGTGGTATCGGCGGGAACGATGACCTTGTCTGCGACTGTGAATCCGTAGCGCAAGGGCTGAGTCTCCGCGGTGAAGGTGACGTTGCCGCTCTTGAGTCGTATGCGGTCCTGAGCGTGGCATGCCATGTCACTGAGCAGAGCGGCAATCAGCAGCATTTTGCTTACGGTCATACCTTCTCCTTGTTCGCTGTTCCTGGTTCAGGAGCTCTGCGTGCTGCAAATTCATAGACAGGTTTAGCGCTTAACATTTACTATTTTCGAACATCATTGGCAATAGAAAAGCAACTCTCCGACGTTCGGGATCTTGCAGTGAAGTGGTCGCACACTAGGAAAACGTTCATGGCCTTACAGGCAGTACCCTCTTCCGTCGCGCCCCGTGCGCTTCCGATTGTCGCGCTCTGTGCGGATCTTGTCGTGGCGGGCGGCGGCCTTTCCGGGGTCTGCTGCGCGATCACGGCTGCACGTCAGGGTATTCGTGTCCTGCTGATTCAGGATCGTCCGGTATTGGGAGGCAACGCTTCAAGCGAGGTCCGGCTGTGGGTGCTGGGCGCGACGTCGCACATGGGCAACAATAATCGATGGGCGCGGGAGGGTGGCGTCATCGACGAGTTGCTGGTTGAGAATATGTATCGGAACCCCGAGGGCAATGCGGTCATCTTCGACTCCGTTCTCTTGGAGTACACGACGCGGGAGCCGAACATTCAACTCCTGCTGAATACCGCGGTAGACGGCGTTGAGATGGGCGAGGATGGCGAGATTAAGGCCGCCAATGCTTACTGTAGTCAGAACCAAACACGCTACCGTATGACTGCGCCCTTATTCTGCGATGCCTCGGGTGATGGGATTCTGGGATTTCTTGCAGGGGCGGCGTTTCGTATTGGTGCTGAGGCCCGCTCTGAGTTCAATGAAGCCCTGGCACCGGAGCAGGCAGCGCATGATCTGCTGGGCCACTCCTTGTACTTCTACTCGCGCGATACAGGCAGGCCGGTGACGTATGTTCCCCCGGCGTTTGCGCTGGCTGACATGACCAAGATTCCTCGCTTTCGTGAGCTGCGTGTGACGGACTCAGGATGTCGCCTGTGGTGGCTGGAGTACGGAGGCGCACTCGATACGGTGTACCAGACCGAAGAGATCAAGTGGGAGCTATGGCGTGTCGCCTATGGAGTATGGAACCACATTAAGAACTCCGGTGACTTTCCAGGAGCTGAGACGCTTACGCTGGAGTGGATGGGGATGATTCCGGGGAAGCGCGAGAGTCGCCGTTTTGAAGGCGACGTGATGATGACCCAACAGGATGTGGTCGAACAAAGTTCGTTTGTCGATGCGGTCAGCTTTGGTGGATGGGCGATTGATCTGCACCCATCGGACGGCGTCTTCTCTGCGAAGCCGGGATGTACTCAGTGGCATAGCAAGGGCGTGTTCCAGATACCTTACCGGGCGATGTATTCGCGGAATGTACGGAATCTTTTTCTGACTGGGCGCCCGCTGTCCGCTTCACATATTGCCTTTGGATCGACTCGCGTAATGGCGACCTGCGCCCACAATGGCCAGGCCGTAGGGGTAGCTGCTGCGATGTGCGTGGCGGATGACCTGGCCCCGCGCGAGCTGACCGAGCCGGTGCGGATGGAAGAACTGCAGCAACGCCTGCTGCGCTGCGGACAGCATCTTCCCGGAATCGCGGGAAAGGACGCGCGGGATAAAGCTTTGACCGCAACGGTGACCGCTTCGAGCACCCTCTCCCTCGGCACACTGCCTG
>CAZZZQ010000606.1:0-2684 GCA_964658405.1 uncultured Sphingomonas sp. | reverse complement strand
TCTGCTGCGATCACCGGCCACTTCACCGACATCCGCACATGGGAGTTCAAAGCATGATCGACGAGCCGCGCATCCTCGAGTCGGAGGAGCAGCACTACGCCTTCATTCACCTCATGGTGCCGCGCCCGCAGATGCCGATTCTGCTGCCGTCGACGCTGGGCGAGCTCTGCACCGCGCTCTCGGCCCAGGGCGTCGCATCCACCGGTCCGTGGTTCGCGCACCACCTCACCCTTGATGACAACGACTTTGACTTCGAGGTGTGCCTGCCGGTCGCAAAGCCGTTCAACCCCGTGGGCACGGTCCAGGCAGGCAAGTGGCCTGCCGGCAGACTTGCCCGGACCATCTATCACGGCGACTATCCCGGCCTTCCCGCTGCATGGGGCGAGTTCAGCACGTGGATCAAGGCATCCGGGCACGTCGCCGCAAGCCACATCTACGAGCGCTACACGCGTGGTCCGGTCGCCACTCCGAACATTGCCGAGTGGACCACTGAGCTCAGCTGGCCTCTTGTTTCGTAACTGTAACCAAAAGGATTGCAAATGATCGCCATCAACACACTTACCTCCATCGCAGCACCGATCGATATCTCGAACATCGATACCGATCAGATCATCCCGAAGCAGTTCCTCAAGCGCATCGAGCGGACCGGCTACGGCGAGTTCCTCTTCTTCGACTGGCGCCGCATCCAGGAGGGCCCGGAGACCGGCCAGCCCGACCAGTCCTTCGTGCTCAACGACCCGCGCTACGCTGGTGCGAAGATCCTGATCGCCGGCAAGAACTTCGGCTGCGGCAGCTCACGCGAGCACGCCGCCTGGGCGCTGACCGACTTCGGCTTCCTCGTCGTTATCGCACCCAGCTTCGCCGACATCTTCTTCTCGAACGCTGGCAAGAATGGCATGGTACTCGTCCGCCTGTCGGAGGACGACGTCAACCTGCTGACGCATCGCAGCACGGCGAACCCGCAGCACTCCATCACCATCAACCTCGAAGCACAGACGATCACCGACGACCAGGGCTTCTCGGGAACCTTCGAGATCGATCCCTTCCGTAAGTACTGCCTGCTGAATGGCCTCGACGACATCGGCCTGACGCTCCGCCATGAGGCCGAGCTTGACGCCTTTGAATCGAAGCATGATGCAGACTTCTGGCTGAAGCCACGCTCTACATCCGAGGCTCGCCCCTAGCTCTCCCTCTTCAACGCGGACCAGTCCGCCGCACGTACTACGGAGCCCCATGTCGAACGAAATCAATCCGAAGCGTTACAGCATCCCCCTCACCGAAGGCCCAAACCGCGCCGCTGCCCGCTCCTACCTCCGCGGCGTTGGCTTCTCGAAGGAAGACCTGCACAAGCCCATCATCGGCGTCGCCAATACGTGGACTGAGATCGGCCCGTGCAACTTCCATCTTCGCGACGTTGCCGCAGCCGTCAAGCAAGGTATCCGCGACGCGGGCGGCACACCGATGGAGTTCAACACAGTCACCATCTCGGACGGCATCACCATGGGGACCGAAGGTATGAAGGCCTCGCTGATCTCGCGTGAGGTGATCGCGGATTCGATCGAGCTCGTCGCCCGCGGTAACCTCTTCGACGGCATCGTCTGCATCGCCGGCTGCGACAAGAACATGCCCGGCACCATCATGGCGATGGCCCGCCTCGACATCCCCGGCATCATGCTTTACGGCGGCAGCATCGCGCCCGGCAAGCTGGCGCAGCCCGACGGCACACACAAGGACATCACCATCCTCAACGTCTTCGAGGGCATGGGATCGCACGCCGCCGGTAAGATCAACGACGATCAGCTTGAGGCGCTCGAGGCCGCTGCCTGCCCCGGCCCCGGTGCCTGTGGTGGCCAGTTCACCGCGAACACCATGGCGATGGCCGGCGAGTTCCTCGGCATCTCTCCCTTCAACCTCACCGGCGTTCCCGCCATGTCGGCTGAGAAGCACGAGGCCAGCCGCGAGGCCGGTCGCATGATCATGGATCTCTGCCGGCACGACGTTCGCCCGTCGAAGATCCTCACCAAGCAGGCACTTGAGAACGCCATTGTCGCCGTCTGCGCGTCGGGTGGTTCGACAAACGCCGTTCTCCACATCATCGCGATCGCCAGCGAGCTCGGCATCAAGCTGAACCCCGCAAGCAGCGAGCCTGCCTCCGAGATGGCGATCTTCGACCAGATCAGCGATCGCACGCCCTTCATCTGCGACCTCTCCCCCGGTGGCAAGTACGCCGCGACGGACTACCAGGCGGCAGGCGGCTCACGCGTCCTCGCGAAGCGGCTGATCGATGCAGGCCTGCTCGATGGATCGCAGATCACCGTCTCCGGCCGCACGCTCGCCGAAGAGGCAGCGCTCGCCGTCGAGACCCCCAACCAGCCGGTCATCCACACGCTCGATAATCCGCTGAAGGCAACGGGCGGCCTCGTCATTCTTAAAGGCAATCTCGCGCCCGACGGCTGCGTCGTAAAGGTCGCCGGCCACGAGCGCCTGCACCACACCGGCACCGCTCGCGTCTTCGAGAATGAAGACAGCTGCCACGCTGCCGTGGAAGCCGGCAGGATCAATCCCGGCGACGTCTGCGTGATCCGCTACGAAGGTCCACGCGGCGGCCCGGGCATGCGCGAGATGCTCGCCGTCACCGCAGCCATCAAGGGAATCCCCGAGCTCTCGGACTCGGTCGCACAGAT
>CAZZZQ010000605.1:0-2688 GCA_964658405.1 uncultured Sphingomonas sp. | reverse complement strand
CCCCGCGTCATCGAGCAGACCATCCGGCAGAAGCTCCCCGAGGGCTTCCAGCGCAGCGAATTCCTCCTCCAGCACGGCTTCCTCGACGCCATCGTCCCCCGCAAAGAGATGAAGCAATACTTAGAAAAAACCCTAACCTGGATGACGCCATAAGAGTAGTGATCGCCGAAAACACGCGAAGCGTCCAAAACCCTACGAAGTAGCGCCCGCCCGGCGCCAGGGCGCACTTAGTCTTTAGCCCCACTAAGAAGGCGGCAAGATCCGCCGACTCCCCACCGGAGCCGCCCTCGCAGGATCCGAAGGAATCGTAGTCGGATCCTTCAGAATCGCCGGATCCTGGATCGTCACCAGGGCCCCCGACGGCCGGATAAACGCCTTCCGCTTCCCCAGCGTAATCCTCAGATCGATCTTCCCCGCCTGCATGCTGTCCGGCCGCGGAAAGTCGACGATATACCGCTCCCGCAGCGTCTCGATAAACCGCGGCATCACCGCCGGCAGCTCCCCCGCCGAGCTCCACAGCCGCATCCCCCCGCTCAGCTCGCAGACCGCCTGCATCTCGTTGTCGAACTCCGCAAACCCCGACCGCCGCTCCTTCGCAGCCGACAGCGCGAAGACCGTAACCCCCTCCGTGGTCGCCGCCCCCTTCACATCCGCCCACGTCTTACCCGAGCCATCATCATGCCCGGCCGTCACCACCAGCAGCACTCGCCGCCCGGGCAGCTTCCCCAGCTGCACCGCCGCATAGGCCGACGCATCCCACAGGTGCACCGCCGGACTGCACCCAGCCACCGTATCCGGATGCGGCGCAATCGCCCGCTCCATCGACTGCTCCAGCCACGCCGCAGTCATCGGCGGCTCATACGAAAATCGTCGCAGGTTGCAGTTGAAGGTATAGATCAGCACCCGATCCTTCGGCCGCAGCGAACTCCCCGCCAGCGCCGCCACCGCCCCCGGCAGCGCCCGCAGCACCTCCGCATCGCCCCCACGCTGGTCGAGCAGGATCGCCAGCGTCAGCGGATCATCCCCCTCACGCCGCACATGCATCGGCCGAAACTGCCGCCCGGAGTTCAGGCTCACCGAAAACGTCCGCGGATCGACCGGCGGCAGCGGCTCCCGCGAGCTGCTCAGCACCAGCACCGGAATCTCAACCAGCGTGGGATACACATGCAGCGTCACCGTCTCATTCTGCTGCGCACAGACACGCCCGGCTCCCTCGCACAGGAGCAGCCCCGCCCCCATCAGCAACGCCCCGACAATCCGCAGAACCCTCGCCCGCCGCATCCCGGACCTGCCCTCGCAAACCTGCAATGGCAACCATCTTAGCCGCGAACCACCACGCCGTCACCGGCAAACCGCCGAGCTGTAATCCTGAGCAAAGTCGAAGGACCTGCGGTTGCCCTCCCCAACCCCATCCCACGCCCTACCCCTCCACAGCCGGATCAAAGATCGCATCAAACACCCGCGCCGCAATCACCTTCGCAAACCCTCCAGCGAAAAGCGCTGGCTTGAACTTGATCTCCACCTGCAGCGCATTCAACATCGCGAACACGGTATGCACCGCCGCCGCACGGCTGATCGTCCCCTCGCCCTCGCGCGGCACTCCAAGCAGCTGCGTATACACCGCTTCCTCATTGTTCGGGACAATCGATCGGTACAGGGTCGCCAGGCGTTCCCGCGCCTCCGGATGCCGGATCGTGTACAGCCGGAACTCGAGAATCAGCAGACCAAAGGTATCGTTTCCCGCCTGCGATACGTAGAACTCACGCAGCGCCGCAAGGTTCCCTTCAACCGAGTTCGACTCCGCCAGCAGCTCCCGCATGATCGCGCGACGCTTCAGCGCATGCACCTCGACCAGCGCAAAGAAGATCTCCTCCTTGCTCTTGAACTGCGCATAGATCGCGCCCTTGGTCCGGCCCGCAAGCGCGGCAATCTCCACCAGGTCGGCTCTCTCATACCCGTCGCGAATGAAGACCGTCTCGGCGGCCTGCAGCAGAAGCTCGCGGGTCTCCTTCGTACGCCGTGCATGCTTGTTTAAAGGTTCAGCGGACATGGGCTTGCAGTCCATCGTAGTGGAAAGCTGCCGCGATTTCACAGCCGCTCCTTCTACAACCTCAAGGTACGTATCCAGTGCGTTCATGGCCTCCCAATCATTCAAAACGTTGTAGCGGGCGCATTGTGCGTTGCAATATGCCTCGCCTGGTTTCGTAACGAGCATCATGCCTGCATTACGAGTGCGACGATTCTACAGGCGGAGCAGCGACAGGCGCGGTCTGGGGCGCCGCCGCCGCCGTCTTCAGGATCGCGCCATACTGTTTGGCAAGCTTCTTCGCCACCGCATCTGCCACGCCCGTGCTCTCGGATTCAGTCCGGATCGTCGCCTTGATCTCCTCCGACCTCTTCAAATTCGTCAGCGCATCCGAATAAGTCACCGCGAAGGTCATCTGGGTCGGACTTGTAAACATGCCGATCGGACCCGTCGCCGCCCGCACCACCTGGTTGCCCTTCTTGTACCCCTCGATCGCAATCCGGATCGTGTACCGCGGGCAGAGCGTCCCATGCCCCATCTCTCCGTAGCGATAGACATGCTTTACCTCTTTCGTCGCCTTCAGCCGGTCGATCACATGCTCATAGACCAGCGCGCGATACGCCGCAGGCACCTCCGCGCGATCCCAGTTCGGAAGCTCCACC
>CAZZZQ010000604.1:0-2699 GCA_964658405.1 uncultured Sphingomonas sp. | reverse complement strand
CGTCGTCGAAGATGAGCATGACGCTCGAGAGCCCGGCCAGCGAGGTGGAACGGAGGTGCGTCAGGTGCGGGATGCCGTTCATCTGGATCTCGATCGGCACCGTCACCTGCTGCTCGACCTCCTCCGCCGCCCTGCCCGGCCATTGCGTGATGATCTGCACATAGTTGTTCGCCACATCGGGATACGCCTCAACCGGAAGATTCCGGAACGAGATGATTCCCCAGGCAAACAGCAGAACCGCAAGGATGAGGATCAGGAAGCGGTTCTTCAGTGCAAAATCGACAAGAGATCCCATCATTGCTGCGTCACCGCACTCTGCAACTCAAGCGCATTGTTGACCACCTGTTGCCCATTGGTCACGCCGGACTGAACCACCTGCATATTGCCGGGAAGCATATCGCCGCCCACCACACGCGTCCTTATATAGCTTCCCGACTGCGGCCCCGCCACGTAGACGAAGTCCTCATCATGCAGATGAACGATCGCCGTTGCAGGAACGACCATGTGCGGCTCCTGCTTCTGGCTGCGGAAGATCGACGTCACAAACATGCCAATCTTCATGAAGCCGGGATTCCTCACCTGGATGCGAACCTTCGCAGTGCGGATCGTCGGGTCGAGAATCGGATCGATCTCACTGATGCGACCGCTGACGGTCTTATCCGGGAACGCGCTGAAGTGAATCTCAGCGTTCTGGCCAACCGACAGATTCTGCAGATTGTTCTCATAGACATCGCAGACAATCCAGACATCATCGATGTTCGCGATCGTGAAGAGGTTAGGCGAGTTATCCAGCGTCTTCACGCCGGAGGACTGCGTCACATTCTGCTCAATGATGACACCCGTCGCCGGAGCGTAGACATTCACCACACCCGATGGCCGGTTCAAATCGGTGGCTCCAAGCACCTTCAAGTGCTCTTTCGCCGCTTCCACATCGACCAACGCTTTATCTTCTACATCCTGCGCAATCTCGAGGGCTCCCTGAGAGACGGCACCCTTCGAGTACAGCAGCTTCGCGCGATCCAGCTGCACCTTCGCAAGCCGCTCGTCGGCAACCGCCTTCTGGTAGTCCGAGTACGCCTGCTCAATATCGTTGCTCTGCACGGAGAACAGCAGCTGACCCTTGCGGACAAGGTCGCCGATATGCGCACGGATCGCCACGATCCGACCGGACGCCAGCGAGATCACAGGGATCACATGCGTCACATCCGGCTGCACCTGCCCGGTCACACTCATCGACGAGGACGACATCTGGGTCTGCACAGCCGTCAGCGGAAACTGGTCCGGATGTTCGATCTTAACCGAGTTGACGCTCTGCGCCTGCTGCACGGTAGCCGGCGGCGGTGCCTCGGCCGCAGGATCGGACTTCTTCTTTTCGCAGCCCGAGAGCAGCATCAAAGCCATCCCGGCCGCTAACGTCGTACGTCTCTTGTTCACTGAAGTACCTCTCGGCCAACGGCCTGGTTCATCTGCGCAGCGGCAGTTAGATAAGCGCCTACAAGGTTCAAATAGCCCAGCTGAATCCCGCGGTAGTCATTCTCCGCCTGCAGGAAATCAAGCAGCGATGCTCCGCCGTGCTGGTACGAAAACGAGATGGTGTCGCGGGCCGAAAGCGCCAGCTTCAGGTACTTATCCTTGTAAGGCCGCAGCAGCCGAAGCTGGCTGTCGACTGTGGTGAAGGATGAATCCACATCCGCGAAGACCTGCGCCGTTGCGGCATCAAGCTGCCGCTGCTGGAGGTCGATATCGAGCAGCGTCCGCTTCTTCTCGCCCTGGTTGCGATCAAACATGCGCAGCGGGAAGGTAACGCTGACGCCTACATAGGTATTGAGCGGATCAGGCTGGTGCGCCGCATCCACGCCAAAGATAGGGTCGGTCGACCCGTTCGCAATCGCCAGCCGGTGATCGATCCGCGCTTTTTCAACGATCTGCGTGGCCGCAAGCAGATCCGGACGCGTTTGAAGTGCATCCTGGTGGTAGGTCTCAAGTGGTCGCAGCGCGTCGCTGTACTCAAACGGGCCGGTCACATCGAACGCATCCACCGGCGTCCGATCATTCATCAGCTGCAGCAGTTGGATCTTTGAGGTTCTGAGGTTAACCTCAGCAGCCGTATAGTCCGACTCGTACTGGACGCGGCCAAGCTCCAGCCGATCCAGATCAACCTGCGCGATATCGCCCGCTTTGAATCGGTCGCGGCTGACCTCGAGAACATGGTCGTAATACCCCAGGTTCTCCTTTGTCAGCGCGAGGATCGCCTTTGATTGCAACACCTGCACGAAGGCGGCGCGCAGGGCGTAGCGGAGATTTCTGAGCAGATCAGCCTGGTTGGACGTCGCAATCTGCGTCCCGGCCCTGGCGCTGTCCGTTCGCAGCTCGCGCTTGTGATCCCGCTCATGCAGGTAATTGAAAGCCACGTTCGGATAGGCATACGCCACGGGCTGCAGAGGACTGTGAAACAGCGTGAGCTGGTCGACAAATAAGGTCGCCGTAGGATTCGGCCGCAGGTGAGCCGTGATCTCCTGGGCGCGCGACTCGTCGATTCCGATCGCTCCTGCAAGCAAATTAGGATTCGTCTGCTGGAAGCGATCGACGATCTGCTGCCACGTGTAGGCAGGGCCGGCAGTCGTAGGCTGGTTCGCGCTCTGCGAGGCCTTGCTCGCCGGTGCCTGCTGCGCAAACGAAGCTGTAAGTGCCGGGCAAAC
>CAZZZQ010000603.1:0-2700 GCA_964658405.1 uncultured Sphingomonas sp. | reverse complement strand
CCGCCGAAGCTTCCTCTCTGCCGCCACCGCAACCATCGCAGCTGCAGCCCTCGGCACAGACGCCCGCGCGCAGAAGCCGAACCAGCAGGACGCCGTCAATCTCCCTCCGCTCCATAATGTCGCGACGGAGGGCCCCGAGAAGAACCCGGCACCTTCGGAGCCGCCGTCGAAGCGGGTCGGCTATGCGATCGTAGGCCTCGGCGATCTTGCCCTGAAAGAGATCCTGCCAGCGTTCGGTAAGTCGAAGTACTCCCGCCCCGTGGCCCTCGTCAGCGGCGATCGCCAGAAGGCCGCCAAGGTCGCCGATGAGTACGGGATCAAAGAGTCGGCAATCTATACCTACGAGACCTACGACCAGCTCGCCGGCAATCCCGAGGTCCAGGTCATCTACATCGTCCTCCCCAACAGCATGCATGCGGAGTTTGTCGTTCGTGGCGCCAAGGCCGGTAAACACATCCTCTGCGAGAAGCCGATGGCGACCAGCGTGCAGGAGTGCGAGCGCATGATCGCCGCGTGCAACAAGGCGAACGTGAAGCTGATGATCGCCTACCGCCAGCAGTACGAGCCCATGAACCGCGCCATCATCAAGATGGTCAAAGAAGGAAAGCTCGGAGCCCTGCGCAGCTTCGTAGCCAGCAACTCGCAGAACCAGGGAGACCCCGGCCAGTGGCGCCAGAAGCTCGCCCTCGCTGGCGGAGGCTGTCTCCCAGACGTCGGCGTCTACTGCCTGAATGCGGCCCGCTTCCTCACCGCAGAGGAGCCGAACGAGGTCTGGGGCACGACCTTCCAGCCCAAAGATGACCCCCGCTTCACCGAGGTCGAAGAGACCTGCTCCTTTACGATGAAGTTCCCCAGCGGCCTCATCGCCAGCTGCAACACCGGCTACGGCGCTCACCGCTCCCAGTTCCTCCGCCTCGAAGGTGCAAAGAGCTGGGCTGAACTGAGCCCCGCCTTCGGCTACACCGGCCTGAAGCTTCGCGTCGGCAAGCTCGATGATGAGCAGAACGTCACCATCGAGCCGATCATCGAGCCCGTCGACCAGTTCGCCACGGAGATGGATCACATGAGCCTCTGCGTCCAGCAGAACCTCCAGCCCCATACTCCCGGCGAGGAGGGCCTGCAGGATCAGCGCATCACTGATGCGATCTACAAGTCGGCAAAGACCGGCAACTCCGTGAAGCTTGCCCCGCCCGCCAGGCCCACCCGAGGCCCCGATCCCGCGGAGTCGTAGGCCCTATCTGTTATCCCCGAAGGGAATCTACGCTTTAGGCCTCGAAGCTTAGTCCATCAGCTTCCGCATCAGGTACGTGTACTGCGTAGCCCACGTCTTTGCCTGCTCCTTCAGATCAGCACCTGCCGCGTGCCCGCCTTCGACGATCTCGTCGTAGAAGAACGGCTTGTGAAACTCCTCAAGCCTGGCGGCAAACTTCCGTGCGTGGACCGGGCCAACGCGATCATCCTTCGTCGTCGTGAAGATCAGCAGCTCCGGATACTGCACATCGGGCCGCAGCTGGTTATACGGCGAGATCGACGCCAGGAACCTCCGCTCTTCAGGAATCGCAACCGTCCCATACTCACCGACCCACGAGGCCCCCGCCGCAATCTGCTCGAACCGCAGCATATCCAGCAGCGGAACCTGGATCACAACCGCATTCCACATCTCCGGGTGCTGTGTGAATTCGACCCCCATCAGCAGACCGCCGTTCGATCCACCTACGATCCCCAGCCGGCGAGGCGATGTAATCTTCCGCGTCACGAGATCCTGCCCAACCGCCGCGAAGTCATCGTAGATCCGCTGCCGGTGCGTCTTCAGTCCGGCCTCGTGCCACGCCGGACCGAACTCGCCACCACCACGAATGTTCGCCAGCACGTAGGTCCCGCCATGTTCGAGCCACAGCTTTCCGAGCGTCCCGGAGTACTGCGGCGTCTCCGAAACCTGGAAGCCGCCGTACGCTCCCATTAGGGTCGGATTGGTCCCGTCGTACTTCATATCCTTGCGATGAACCACAAAGTACGGCACCTTCGTACCGTCCTTCGAGGTCGCCTCAAGCTGCTCGACCGTCTCGTTCGACGCGTCAAACTGCGCCGGGAGCGTCTTCACCACCGCGAGC
Source organism: uncultured Sphingomonas sp. (assembly GCA_964658405.1). Taxonomy (GTDB): domain Bacteria; phylum Acidobacteriota; class Terriglobia; order Terriglobales; family Acidobacteriaceae; genus Edaphobacter. The sequence continues at coordinate 589 of CAZZZQ010000603.1, read as the reverse complement.
GAACCTGCCGCTGCATCCCCAAGCAGCAAGGATGATGGCGTCAGAAAACCGGTCAGCCTAAGGAAAAACTTATCGTCCGACGTATTGGTCGTGACGATATCCACGGTGACATTCTCAGGCACCGCCAGCTTTGTCCGCGTCCAGCCCGTGCCGCTAAGGCTGTAGACATAAGCCCGGCCCTGCACATGCTCAAGCGTCGTCAGGATCAGCCGCGATTTGGTCACCGCAACCTCCTGCGCGAACTCCTGCGGAGTCGGCGCGAAGATCACCGTCGGCTTCAGCCTTGCCGGATCCTTCTGCAACTCCGCAAGATCAATCGAGACCACGGCACCCTGCGCCATCGCCGGACCGCCTCCCGCCGGTGTCCAGGCCTCGTCAAGAGTCACGATCAGCTTGCCATCAAGCAGCCCGTTAACCTCGACCTTCCCGGGCAGCCCGATCCGTTTCACGCCAGCCGGACTCCAAAGCGACAGCTCCTGCTCGAAGAAGTTCGTGCGCCGCTGCATCATCGTCACATGATGGCCCTCAGCGTCGTTTAGCGTCAGCGACCCCGTACTCACATCCGTCTCCGCACCGCGGAAGACCTCCT
>CAZZZQ010000602.1:0-2701 GCA_964658405.1 uncultured Sphingomonas sp. | reverse complement strand
GTCGTGCGGAAGGCGGAGATGCGGGGAGCGGCTGTCTGGCGGAGAGCAGTCTGGCGCGTGAGCTTCGGGATTCGCATGAGATTAAAGATAACTGCAAATTGGGATAGCGGGGTGCGGGTAGGACAGGAGTGTGGGGAAAGAGGGAGTGGATCGGGGTGTTGTGGTCGGGTGGGGTTGGAACTTCGCTAGAATAGAAGGCGATGATCGATCTTGGGTTTGTGCGGGCGAATCTGCCCCTGGTAGAGGAAAAATTGCGGTCGCGGGGGATGGACCCAGCGGTGGTATTGGGCGACTTTGCGGCGATTGATCGCGAACGGCGCGAGGCGATTACACAGGTTGAGACGCTGAAGGCGCAGCGCAACAAGCTGACCGAGGCGATCGCGAAGCTGCGGCGGGCAGGGGAAGATGCTTCGGGGCCGACGGACGAGACGCGGGTGCTGAAGACAGAGCTGGACTCGCTGGAGGCGACGGCGGCAAAGGCCGATGAGCGGCTGCGGGAGCTGATGCAGACGCTTCCGAATCTGCCGCAGGAGAGCGTTCCGGCAGGTAAAGACGAGCACGGCAACGTCGTGGTGAAGACCTGGGGGGAGAAGCCGACGTTCGATTTTGTGGCGAAGCCGCACTGGGAGATCGGCGAGGCCCTGGGGATCCTGGACTTTGAACGTGCGGCGAAGATCTCGGGGTCGCGGTTTGTGGTGCATTTCGGCCAGGGAGCACGGCTGGAACGGGCGCTGGCGAACTTTATGCTGGATCTGCACACCGGCACGCATGGGTATACGGAGGTGCTGCCGCCGAATATGGTGAACTCGAAGTCGCTGTTCGGGACGGGGCAGCTGCCCAAGTTTGCGGAGGACCTGTTCCATTGCGACGACAAGGGTGCGTATGAGGCGGGGAACTTTCAGGATGGGGACCACTGGCTGATTCCTACGGCCGAGGTGCCGGTGACGAACCTGTTTCGGGACGAGACGATCGATGAGGCGGAGCTGCCGATCTCGTTCTGCGCGTATACGCCGTGCTATCGGAGCGAGGCGGGAAGCTATGGCAAGGATGTGCGAGGCATGATCCGGCAGCATCAGTTCCAGAAGGTGGAGCTGGTGAAGTTCTGCCGGCCGGAGGACTCGGACGCAGAGCATGAGCGGCTGACAGAGCATGCGGAACGGGTGCTGGAACTGCTGGGGCTGGCGTACCGGCGGATGCTGCTGTGCACCGGCGATATGGGGTTTGCATCGTCAAAGACGTATGATCTGGAGGTCTGGGTTCCGGGGCAAGGGGTGTATCGGGAGATCAGCTCGTGCTCGAACTTTGAGGCGTTCCAGGCGCGGCGGGCGAATATTCGCTATCGTCCGGCAGGCGCGAAGAAGACGGAGTTTCTGCATACGCTGAACGGCAGCGGACTGGCGGTGGGACGGACGTACCTGGCGATCCTGGAGAACTATCAACAGGCCGATGGCACGGTGCGGGTTCCGGAGGTGCTGGTGCCTTACATGAACGGCGAGACGGTGATCGGCAAGCAGAAGGGCAGGAGCTAGGCGATGGGACGAGAGGCTGGTTCTAACGCAGCAGGTTCGGGGCAGGCAGGTTCCCCAAAATCCCTGGGGCAACTGGTGAAGAGTTACTTCTTCTGGACGTATGAGCGGGGCAGCCTGCACTACGACGTGATGGTGACGCTGATCCTGATCTTCATGTTTGCTTCGCCGCACTATATCGATTTCAAGGACCGTCCGGTGGAGACGGTGGCGCTGCACTCGAGCGAGGTGCTGGTGAAGGAGGCCGGCACGGTGGGCGAAAGCAGCCGGTTTGTATACCAGATTCGCGCGGAGCAGATGGGCGGGGCGACGTCGGATGCGGGGTTGCGGCTGGCGATTCTGCGGGCGGTGGAGCCGATCTCGGGCGAAGTGACGCTGGAACGGTATGAGCCGGTGCAGGACGCGCAGGGCAAGGTGATTGCCTATAACGCGTGGGTGCTTCGATAGTACCGATGGGATGCGAGCTGCATCTAAACGAGGTACGGCCGCGGCGGTTGAGCCGGGCCGATGGGAGTGTTTCTGTGCGACGAGTGAATTTGAACCATCGTTTTGGGGGCCGGAAGTTTCTTGCGGGGCTGGCTGTGATGGGCGTGCTGGCGATGATGCCGGGCAAAGCCTCGGCTGAGGGCGGAGCGAAGCTGGCGGAGACGATCAAAAAGCTGGATGTGGCGAGCGCGAAGTTCCAGTCGGCGCAGGCGGACTTCAAGAAAGACCTGTACGAGCGGGTGGTGAAGGAGACGACCACGCAGACAGGCTCAATCTACTTTGTGCGGCGGGGCGCGGCGACCCAGATGGGCGCGAAGTTTGTGACGCCGGGGCCACGGACGATCGAGTTTAAAGACGGTGTGCTGAAGCTGTATGAGCCGGGCACCAACCATATCCAGGCGTTTGCGAGCGGCGATAACCGTGCGAAGTTCGAGAGCTTTCTGACGCTGGGGTTTGGCGGCAGCGGGCAGGACCTGCAGAAGGCCTGGACCATCGACGATCAGGGTGCGGAATCGATGAGCGATGGCGCGGGAACGAAGTCGGTGGAGAAGCTGGTACTGGTCGCCAAAGACCCGAGCGTGAAGAATACGATCAATCAGGTGACCTTGTGGGTGGACCTGGAGCGCGGGCTCTCACTGAAGCAGGAGTTCCTGTTCCCTTCCGGCGACAAGCAGACGGCGTTTTATACC